>DAKS01000026.1 GCA_002499195.1 Euryarchaeota archaeon UBA443 | reverse complement strand
TTATGGGGAAACGTGGCGTCCTTGTGATGAATATCGGCACACCGGATGAGCCGACCACTGAATCTGTTCGAACTTATCTTCGAGAATTTCTTCTCGATCCGGACGTCATCGATCTTCCTTCGCCACTTCGCCACTTACTAGTTCGAGGAATCATCCTGCGCACCCGCCCCCAAAAAATCGCACCTCGGTATGAAAGTATTTGGATGGAAGAAGGATCGCCGCTTCGAGTCTATACTCAAAGAATGACGAAAGCCCTTGAAGCGAGTATGGATGACATCCAATGTGAAGTCGGAATGCGTTATGGAAACCCGAGTATTCGCTCCGGATTAGAGAAATTGAAAGAGGCTGGTGTTGATGAATTGTTACTTGCCCCAATGTTCCCTCATTATGCTCAAGCAACAACCGGCTCTTCGCTAAAACACGCATACAAGCAACTCAAGGCGATGGATTGGGAACCTGCGATTATAGAATTGCCTCATTTCCCATCTGAACCTGCATTTATTGAACCTTTGGCAAATTCAATACGGCCACACCTGGCAGATGGGAAACATCTGTTATTTTCTTACCATGGACTACCAATATCCCATTTGAAGCGTTCAGATTCCAGTGGGAAGCATTGTCAAAAAGTTGACAATTGTTGCTCAATTGGAGTCGAAGGAAATGCAATGTGCTATGCTCATCATTGTATGCTCACTACGCTATCTGTTGTTGGAGCATTGGGAATCGGTGAATCAGATTGGTCAATCAGTTATCAAAGTCGATTGGGGCCCGCAAAATGGCTACAACCATCAACAACAAAGATGGTTGAAAATTTAGCCGAAGATGGCAAAACCAAGATTGCTATTGTCTCTCCAGCATTCCTCGCGGATGGGTTGGAAACATTGGAGGAACTAGATATCGAAATCCGTGAGCACTTCATTGAACATGGGGGGCAAGAATTGGTGGTTGTCAATTGCCTGAATGACAATCCAAATTGGATTCAGGGGTTAGTTCATTTGGTGAAAAATGCGTTCTCAAAACCGATGTCTAAAAGTTAGGGATTCGAAGAATAAAGAGAGTCCCTATTACGGCTAATACCAAGGTTGAGATTTTTGAAATCGGGGGCGCGCTATCAGGGATTGCAATGAGAACTGCAAACAAAACAAAGGCCCACATTGTGCCTAAAATCACAGGTTTACTCTTTTTTGGGATCCCTTTCCCCTCTCGATAATTTTTCACATGATGTCCAAATAATTTGTTTTGGATAATCCAATCGTAAAATCGTTGACTGGATTTTGCAAAACAAGCTGCAGCGAGAATCATCAATGGTGTGGTTGGCAATCCGGGAACTGGTATTCCAATTAGACCGAGGACCATCGAAATAAATCCACAAGTGAACCAAAAAGTTCGACTTAATATTGAACGATTTAAATCCACTTTGTGAATATCGTTTTCCAAATCAGTCATGATTCTGTGCGATAGAATTCAGTATGTAATATATTGTATACAATGCGTTGTTTCACACTCCTCTTATCGATAGCAAATAGATTGAATGGGCCCCTCGTAGACACTACTAATTCAATTCTGTAAAGGAATGAATCAGTTCTGCAATTTCTCTCAATTGTTCCACAAAGAAAGATCGGGAGCTGCTGGTACACTTGTGTCAAAATTGTTATCTTGTTCCCATTTGACTGGAGATTTCGGTCTCTTCAATCCAAGTAGAACCACGAGGATTAGGACGAAGATAAGAACCATCATGGTTACAAGATTATCATTTAACTGAGAAATATAGGTGGAACGTTCCTCTGGTTCGGAAGTGGTCTTAGGAACAACTTCCTTCTCCTCAACAGGAGTGAACTCAATTACAATTGATTCGCAGTTGAATACGTCGTCTGCAACTGCACATACTTCACCAGTATAGATGCCTGGTGTTGCTGCAGTTATCTTTACCTGATTGGAAGAAACTTCTGGAATAAGCGAATCATCAAATTCAAACAGAATGTATTCAGTATCTGCATTTGCATAAGCAGTAATGACAATGTTTCTGTTGACTTCAGAGATCAACTGTGAGTATGAAACGATACGCAGTTGAGGATTGAGATCTGGAATTCCCTCATCGATCTCATCATTACAGTTATCATCAATACCATTACGAATTTCAGTAGCGTATGGATTGATGTTAGAATTGTTATCATCACAATCTTGGAACCATCGTAGGCCATCCCCATCGTTGTCAAGATCTGCAAACAGTGGATTTGTTCCGATGAATAATTCATATCCATCTTGCATCGCATCACCATCGGTATCTGCATCTTGCCATTCGGTCATATGGATGTTGTACTCATCTATATCGATGAGTCCATCTCTATCTGCATCGGTCGTGAGGAAATCCTCGTCAATCTCTTCATCGCAATCGTCATCGATTCCATTGAGCCATTCGGACAAGCCAGGGCTTCGATCTGAATCGTTGTCGTCGCAATCTTGGAACCAATAATATCCATCACTGTCATCATCTGGATCAGCATAGGTAGGGTCAGAAAAGAAGACCTGAACTTCATCACCATCATCCATTCCATCACCATCCGTATCTGGATTGTTCCAATCCGTAAATTGGACATGGAACTCAGCCCAATCGCTTAATCGATCGTTATCTGAATCAAGATCTTTGAAGCCTTCATCTATTCCATTCTCGCAGTTATTATCGATTCCATCGAGAAGTTCGGGTTGGAATGGTTTGATGTTAGGGTCACTATCGTTGCAATCTTGGAACCAATACCAGCCATCGCTGTCACCATCGTCATCGAAGAGCAATGGGTTGCTGAAAGTGACGAGCACTTCGGTTCCATCGCTGAGTCCATCACTGTCCGTATCTTCCTGTAATGGGTTTGTCGAGAAGATAAGAATCTCTTGACCATCATTCAGCAGGTCATCATCGGTATCCGAGTCGATTGGACTCGTGGACGAATTGAAAATCTCATATCCGTCCATCAAATTGTCATCGTCTGAATCTGGATCGAAAGGATCGGTGTTGTGGATGCTAGTTTCATCATCATCGGGAAGACCGTCATTATCCGTATCGATGATTTCCTCAGCCCCATGAATTACCAGTTCCCAATGGTTCCATGTTCCTGTGTCACCGTTACCACGATCGTTGACGTCTATGGTCCAAACACCATCAGAGGATTCGTCCCAATGCAGCATTGAAGTGAATACCCATTCGTTGAAATTATTGTTGTTATCTTCGTGTTTTTCAGCCAATCTTGATTCTGTTCCATCGGGTGATGTCAATGTTATCTCGAGGTCACCTCGATAGGTGTGATCAGCATCAAAGCGGATTTCAACGGATTCGACGAGAAGACCAGCATCGACGGTGACGGTATCTGACAATCCACTGGCAGTATTATCAGGTATTGATTGTGAAATATCTATCTCGCCGCTTGACCAATTGTATTCTGGATTGACAGTGGTCCAATTTCGTGCAATATGGACAGCTAATCCTGCATCGATAGCACCATGGCCATACTTGTGATTAACATCATGGCCACCTCCATTGGTCATCCAATCACTATCGGTAGCATCGTTGGTTCGTGCACTATGGACTAGTACGTGTTGAACATCTCTGTATGTGAGTGAAGGATTTGCTTCGAGCATGAGAGCGATTACTCCGGAAACAAGCGGGGTTGCACTACTAGTTCCACCGAAATCGTTGTTGATGTCACTCGAGGTATAACCTCCTGAGCCACGAATGTCTGCAGTTGTGATTCCTTGTGATCCACCTCGAGAGTGTGCGGCAACGAGGATGTTTGCACCGTCCTCACTGTACCATGCTTGATCTCCGTAATCAGTAATCGCTGCAACACCTATTGTAAAACGAGAGTTCGCATATCCATCGTAATTGGAGTTGTCATCGTTGTTGCGGCCGTTTCCACCAGCTAGTGTAACAATCGTTCCCAATCCTCCTCTTCCCTGATACATATTGTCTTCAAGGGATGCTTGCAATAATGGTCCTGGGCCACTGACGACCTTACCAGAATCACTTGGACCCCATGAATTTGAAGAGATAGCAACAAGGTCACGTCGATGACCGATCGAATCCGCCTCATCTTGGTCTGTGTTTGAACAAGCGATAAGACGGATTCCAATAAGATCAGCATCCATCGCCGCGCCAGAAATTCCGTAATTGTTGTTGCCTATTCCTGCTGCTACGCCTGCAGCGGATGTCCCATGTCCATCGTTGGAAGTTGGAGTTGGATTACCATCATCGCCGCAGTAATCCCAATCGATCGCATCTTGATAATTTGGTGAGAGATCGTTGTGTTGGTGGTCGACACCATCATCGACGACGGAAATCAAAACACCAGTTCCATTGACACTGTCCCATGCTCCGGTGACGTTTGCATCTTCTCCAGGTGTTCCTGAACCTTGTCCAGTATTTTGTAGATGCCATTGCGATGAGAAAGAAGGGTCGTTTGGGATGAATCGCGGTTCATTACTGTGTGTCTTGATGATCGACCAGCGAACAACTTCATCGACCGACAAGAGTTCTTCACGAATGTTCATCGAATCCTCAAGATTCAAAATGAAGGCTCCTGGAATCTGATTTGGCTGTTCAATCGATTCAAGATCGAATGAAAGATGGGATTGTATTGAATCTTCTGTTTGGCCGCACATCGATGGCATGTAAACAAGCCACTGTTCAGAAATATCTTGTGCATCATCCGTCATTGCTCTTATGAAGGCGTTGTTCACTCCGAAACTGAGTTCTGTTGGTGTACACTCAATGATTTCCACTTCAGGTGCGGGTTGAGCGTGAGCAATTGGAGCAAGGAGCGTAATGAAAATCAAGAAAACGCCAACTCGCATATTTACAGTTACAACCCAACTGCCATAGAAAACCTTGCTTTTCTCGATAGCAAACCTTGACATTGAGGAAGTTAACGGCAATCCATGCGAAGCATCGTGACAGGTGGCGCTGGATTCATTGGTTCCCATCTTATAGACCGGCTAGTTGCTCGAGGTGATGAGGTTGTTGTTCTCGATAATCTATCAAGTGGAAAAGCAGAATTTCTAGCTCATCACACCTCGAATGTCACCCACATCGATGTGGATATAACAGACTTTGGTGCAATGTCTCCACATTTTGAAGGCGTTGATGTCGTTTACCACTTTGCAGCAAATCCTGACATTCGTCTAGGTACTGAGATAACCGATACGGATCTCAAACAAGGTACCCTTGCAACTTACAACGTTGTTGAGTCGATGAGACTACACAACGTACCTACGATCATGTTTGCGTCATCATCGGTTGTGTATGGTGAAAATGCTCCGATGCCAACTCCAGAAAATCATGGTCCTTGTATGCCAATTTCACTCTATGGTGCAAGCAAATCCGCTGGTGAATCGCTTGTCAGCAGTTGGGTTGGCACGTTTGGTCTGCAAGGCTATATCTTCCGTTTCGCAAATATCATCGGAGATCGAGGAACTCATGGAGTCATCTTTGATTTCATCCATAAACTCAAGCGTAATCCTAGCGAACTAGAAGTTCTTGGGGATGGACTACAAGAGAAATCCTACATGGAAGTCGGTGATTGTGTCGATGCAATACTTCATGTTATGGAGAAAGAAAATCAAACACTAAACTTGTTCAATCTTGGTAGTCACGATACGTGTAGTGTTCGTCGAATCGCTGAAATCGTGGTTGAGGAAACTGGCTATAATGATGCAGCGATCGTCTACACCGGTGGTTCAAGAGGTTGGGCGGGGGATATTCCACGAGCCATGCTTGGTATCGACAAAATGCTTGCAACTGGATTTAATGTCAAGTATAACAGTGAAGATGCAGTTCGTCATACAGCACGTGTATTGATACAAGAGATTGGTCTTGACAACTGAACCAATACCTCTGCGCCAAACCATCGGCCTTATGCATGAGAATGAATTCGGTAAATTCGGTGAGAACATGAAGACAATGCTCGATAACCAAGAAGGAAGCGCACGTTCGGAAGCTGGAATCATCGCTATGTCGATGTTTTTTGCAGGACTCCTTGTCGTCGCTTTCACCACTAATCCAATCGCATCAGGTACCCAAATAGGGGAGCGTGCTCCGGTCTTTAGTGGTGAAGCATACGATGGGACGAGTTGGAAGTCGTTTCAATTTGACGACCTTCTCGATATGTCCTGGACTTGGAATGCTACAGAGGATGTACCATGGATTGCGGTAGAATTCCTCGATACTGATTGTGGCCATTGTAAGAACGCTGCACCAGATATGGCAACGTGGTCACAAGAATTTAGTGGGGTTAATGGAGCTCCCAACGTTGTTTTCATTGCTATTGCAGTTGAATTTGTTGCTGAATCATCGCGTGCTGAGATAGTGGACTTCCGAACACAATACGAAAACAACTTCCTGTTTGTTGACGATCTCGATGAAGACATCGCTAAGGATTGGGATGTTTTAGCAACTCCATCTTACTTCCTTGTTCAGCCCGATGGAATCGTTGCATGGAACAGCGGTCAAGCAACCAATTCTATTGGATGGGATGCTAAGGAAGAGAAGTCTATACCTCTCAATGGATTTGATGATGGATACGTACAACTCAACGAAGCGATTGTGCAACTTATGATGCTTAACGGAGGTGAGTGAAGATGAACGAGTATGCAATTCTCTCGATTCATGGAGCAATCATTCTGTTTGGTGTGTTGTTAATGTCGCCATTGGGCTCGAGTATATCGTCTATATTTCACAATAAATATCCTTCAACTACCACGCGACGTGGAGAAATTCTGTCGGGTATGATCTTCGTTTGTCTTGGAGGATTCACCGTCTCCGCTCAAACGCTTTGGATGCATAACAAATTGTCTGAAGGAGCAAGTGTTTGTTCAGGTAATTCAATTCTCAATTGTGACGGATTGATCGGTAACATTGCATACAACACCGATCCATTCCTTGGACAACCATGGGGATTGGTTGGAATGGTTGCATTTACTGCCCTCATGTGGCTTGTCATTACCATCGCAAAGGATCCAATGTCTCCACAAACCCAACTATTCATCAAGGCAGGTCTCGGTGCGACCATTGCAGGTCTTCCAATCATTGGCCTTCTGGTCAGTTATGAAATCAAAGAAGGTCTCATCTGTCCGTTCTGTACCACTGCTCACATTGCGAACATTATCGCCTTAGTTGGTTTTATTCTCCTAGCCAAATTGCATGATTCGAACGATTGGGCTTCAGACATGAAGAAACAAATCTCAAAACACTCACGGAAGTGAGATATATGTATAGATTATTCAATGCTGGGATAATCTCTCTCTTGTTGCTTCTTTCCGGTTGTACATCGGCACCATCGAGTCATGTGACGCTTTCTTCTTCTCTCGATGAAATTCATCCTTTGGCATCGACTTGTCTCGATCATGGTGAATTGACTAGACATGATCATATGTATCTTGCAATTAGGATCGATGAAGAATTTGTAACAATTCCAGAAAACACTGGAATCAATACCGATACATGTAATGAATCAGGTGCAAACATGCACGTTGTTCACACACACTC
This sequence comes from Euryarchaeota archaeon UBA443, assembly GCA_002499195.1. Taxonomy (GTDB): domain Archaea; phylum Thermoplasmatota; class Poseidoniia; order Poseidoniales; family Poseidoniaceae; genus MGIIa-L2. The sequence continues at coordinate 16,429 of DAKS01000026.1, read as the reverse complement.
TGCAGATGGAAAGCTCCACTTAGAGATGCAGACTAATGAGGATGTCGAAATAGGTGTGTTTTTCGATATCTGGGGGCAGCATTTTGATGAAACTGGAATCTTCGAATATCGTGTTAACGAAACTCACGATATGATCATGAGTGTTAGGGATGCTAACGGGAATGAATCTGTCGTTGATACCTATGATCACTTTATCTTGCTTGAAGGTCAAGAGATCTTCATCGATTACGGACTTCGTGCTTAAGGAATGAAGAGTCCTTCAAAGAAGGTTCCTTTTGCTTCAGATTCGATTTCTTCGAGACGAACGATCGTAACATCGATACGCTCTGTATCCGTGTAGATCCGACGAAGTTCGTGAAGCATTGCTCTTTGGACATCGTTTTGATCGGTTCCATACAGAACCGATAGATGCTGGTGCTTCTCACCGTTGACCACGGCAATGAATTCTACTATCCATTCTTTCACATGGTCGTCGTGCGTGTTCGCCTCAAATGTTTCTTCCATGATAATACATGGACGTGATACCTTATCAATGAATGGGTCATTTGACTCATAGATTTCCTAATTCCGGTAAAATTTACTGTAATTCGGTGAGATTTTGTTATATTTATTCCTCTTCTCTTACCTTTTCTTTCGTTTGGGCGGAGATGACTCCAAGAATTCCAATGGCCAAGAAGATCATAACTGGGAGAATTATAGGCAATTCAGCACCATTCTCAATGACGGATGATCGAAGTGAAATTTCGACTACTCCGAGCGGTTGAGAATCTGTAATACTTAGATTCCCCAAAGCCTCCTCCGTGTATTCATGAATAACGATTACCGACCATTCACTTAGCTCATGAGTTGGATAAGAGGCAACAAAAGGCGCTTCTATGTTCGAATCGATTGCAATTTGTTGCCCTTGCATTGGGAATTCAGCAAGACCGACAAGCACTCGGTCTCGATGTGCTTCACCAGGGTTTTCAAACGCCTTTCCGACCACTTTCTTATGTTGAACGAACAGGATGGTGTACTGAGTTTGATTGTCGACTTCGGATGGATGAGGAGGCATGGCCGTGACCATGAGATGTGTTTCATTTGTTTCCGCAGTGACAATTAGTTTCGTATACTGACGTTGGTTTGATTCAGATTTGAGAATGTCTGCTTGAACATCTGGCCACGATGGAACACCTTCCCGCAATTCTCCATTGTTGACAATGAAGGAAGGTGTTGCACCCAAGGAATCATGTTGAATTTTGAGTCGTTCAATTCGATGTTTTGCAGCTTCAGGGCTAAAGGCATCTACTCCATCGTCAGGATGGTAGGATACCATGCTGATTCTGCTTCCATGTCCTTCTGCAACAATGCCAAGATCGGGATCAATTTCTGCACAACTCGAGCACCATGTAGCCGTATATTCCTCGACGAGGATACTGTGTCCCCCCTCGATCACAACCGATCCATTCCATTGAGATGGCTCGATTTGAACAGCATGAGCATGAGGTAACAATATCATGAGTGAACACAAGAGAATCGCCTTATGGACTGCGCTCATGGTCTGTCCAATCACTCGACCTCCTTCATCTCATCGTTTGAACCATGATTGTACGGAAGGTGTTATGTCTTCTAGTTCTCGCAAGGTAAGACGGGGAATCTCCATGGCAGACCACTGGGTTGAGAATCACAAGCGTGATTCGTGGCGCCGTCAAGCCAAAGCCAGTGGTTATCGAGCCCGTTCGGCTTTCAAACTCAAACAAATACAAGCCAAGTTTGAGTTGATGCGAGAAGGCGATGTAGTCCTCGATGTTGGCTGTCATCCTGGCGGATGGGCCCAAGTCGCTGTCGAAGAGGTTGGTGAAACAGGTATTGTAGTCGGTATCGACTTGGAGCCGTGTCAACCTGTTGATGGTGCCCTATTGATGGTAGGAGATATCACTGATTCACTGACGCAAGAAAGAATCGTCAAGGAGTTAGGTGATCGCCAAGTCAACTCCGTTATTTCTGATATTTCACCCGACATCACTGGGAAATGGGATGTCGACCAAGCAGTAGCGATGACCCTTGTAGCAAAAGTGTTCGACTTTGCTTTACCATTGCTTTGTAGTGGAGGCTGGTTTGTGACAAAATTGTTCCAAGGGGTTGGTGTTGAAGAACTGATCGAAGCCGTGAAACCTCACTTCTCCTACGTTCGAAGATTTTCTCCAGAAGCTTCTAGAAACTCCTCCTCCGAGGTGTATCTAATCTGTCGTAATCATACACCATGGAATGCCAAATCGACCTCTGTTCTCAATCGCTACGAACAGGCGGTCAACAAAATCCTCGGAGGTGATGATATCATCGATGATGTTGTTGCTACAAAGACGAGTTTTACTGTCAGGCGTAAGAAAACAGAGTGAAACTCTGATAATCGTTGATGATATTGTCAACTACATGAACAAAACATGTATTCACGATCTCAAACCAAATCGAACGATTCAGTCGATTTCAGGAACAATCCTACGTTCCTATCCCTTATCGATGAAACATGCCAAAGGTAGGTGGATTCTATTTCGAAAGATCATCCTAGAGGATGAGAGTGGATGGATTGTAGTCAAGGTTTGGGGTTCGGTCGCAACCGACCTGCTCCGAGGTCAGCAAATAAGGTTGGAAAAGACCTATTGTTTCGAACAAAATGGAGAACTGTACCTCACTCTTGGCATGCATGCTCACCTCAAGATTTGCACGCAAGCATAAAGAAGGGGAGGTCGTGGGACAATTACCAACTGGGGCAGTACCATGACAGAGCGAGCAAAAAATTGCACATCGTCCGGATTACCACTAACAGAAACAGGTTCAACCACATTCCCTTGCCCAAACTGTGGCTATTCAATCGGTCGAAGCCCAAGATGCCGTGATCAAGGTGTTTCCTACACCTGCCCTGAATGCGGATTCGTTGGACCATGAGGTGAGAATATGGGCATGGTAGCAATGACATACAAAATAAATCCTGATGCAGAAATGGAAGATGTTGATACAGACATGATTTCTTCCACAATCTCTACTTTTGGTGACGATAACTACGACGTTCAGAGTGTCGAAGTCAAGCCTCTTGCTTTTGGTCTCAAATTTGTTCAAGTTCACGTCGTCATGAACGATGGTGAAGGATTGGCTGATGCATTCGAAGAAAAGATGGCTTCCATCTCAGGTGTTGGCGAAATCGAAGTTATCTCGATGGGTCTTCTCTGAATCAAAGTTGATTCAGTGGCGTTCGCATAAATTCGCGAAGCAAGATTGTAGCATACGATCCGCTCGAGAGTGTAAATCGGAATTTCAAACAAGCTCCTTCAGGATGCCAGCGGCTTCCTTCTACAGGACCTTTATTCCAATTCTCACCCAATGAATCACTGGAAGCCTTTGGTGCTGCCTCTACAGTAAATTCGCCGAATGATGTAGTCAATGACCTCCGTGTTCCACTGGTCGTTAGGCGAGTAATGTCTTCGACCTCCCAATTCAGTTCATCCAGGCCCATTTCTACGAGAATTGATTCCTCCAAATCACCGGGTTTGCCTTCACAAGTTCGGATGTCTCTGCCCGGTAAAGGTCCTGTCACAGACAGTCGGCCAAGTTGGCAATTCCTTCCGATACGTGGAGCGGTTCGCTCCTCAACAAGAACGCAATTATTGGCAGAGAGTTGACCCTTTTCGTCAAGTCGTCCAACAAGATCTCCAGCTTCTGGAGTCGTGATGCTAATTCCTTGTTCAAGCCGCTTGCGCAATGTTCGATTGAAGACAACCGATTGAAGTGCGTGGACGGTCATAAGTTGGAGATTGTTTGGTAATTTTCGGAATGCACCGATGTGATCTTCAGGATTGTTCAGCAAATGTTCGGTCATTCGACGTTCATAGCCAAGCCAATCAGGTGCAAGATCAAGTCCCTCTTGGGTAATTCCATTCTCTCGAATGTGTTCACGGAATTTAGCCACTTCTGGGCTCTCGTGTTCACCCTCTTTGCCGATGTATGTCAGAACCGCTTCTGCCCATTGATGTTGAACTACTGAGCGGCCAACTTCAGCGGTTACAGCGCGACCGCTACCAAATCGTTGTGGCCCAATCCAATTCGGAAAACGTCCATCTCCAAGTTTTTCCTGCATCGACGTTTTGATTCGTTCTACTTCGGACAACGCTTCTTCCTCTGTCATAGGAGTTCCATCTTCATGAGAGCAACCTCGAACAACGATTGTGAAACGGTTTCCACGGTGATTTCCAAATCCAATCTTTTGATGGGTTCGGCCAAGAACTTCGATAACGACATCAGGAATTTCGATTTCAGCCACTTTGAATTGCGGGGCATCGATAACAAAAATTTGAGATGTAACCGCTCGCTTGTCTTTGGTTCCAGCGAAGAAAATACGGTTTCTTGAGATGCTTAATGACTTGGCTAATTTGTTGCAGAATCTATTTGTTTCCCAATTCGTTAAGGTAATTTTTGCAACTGTGAATCGACCTTTAGGATTCAATGTAATCTTGGTAGCAATTTCATCGACTCGAAAGTCGGCGACTCTTGATTTAAGGACTCCACCAACACCAGAATCTTTGGTCGCATATCCGATAAGACCGATGGCTTCTGCCAGCGAATCGTTAGGCTGCATAGCAGCCACCTCATAGTGTTAGACTGTCTAATTCGCTGGACAAGCTGTTGACGATTTCGTTGAGAACTGCGTCAGGCTTTGCCTTTCCAGTGGTGCGAATATAGAATTCTGGTGGATCTAGATCTGGATGACCAGGGAAGTAGTTTGCATATTCGACAGACTTGTGACTGTTCAAGCGTTCACGAAGGATTTGAAGAGCTGTATGTGACTCTCCAGTAATTCGAAGTCGAAGTTCATTTTTCTCATGAATGAGGACCTTAACTGGCATGTTATCGTCTTGGCGACCAACCACCCCGTCTTGAACCTTGCCGTCCTCTTGAGAGCGGTTATCTGCTTCCGAAGTGTCAAATTCACCCTGTCACTTAAACACCCTCTTGCCCTCGCAATGACCATGGACACCTCGAGTTATGAGGACCAAATGGCCGAATATTCTGGCTTGTTTAAACGACTTGCTATCCCTATTCTCATTGTTTCTGGTTTGTTAACCGTTGCACTAAGTGCACATTTGATAACTTCACCACCTGAATTTCGTACCGACTTGAATGACTTTGCTCCTGAATCGGAATCCAATAAGGCTCACGAAGATATTCACGCGTTTTTCCCTGATGAATCACGACCCATGTTCATTCACGTAACCCGTGACAATGGTGGTAACATTCTGAGTATGGATTCGCTGCTGGAGATGGATGCAGATCTTGCTACATTGAAAGCAGATGAGCGCGTTCAACTTACTGCAGTCGCATCGTGGACAACATCTCCCGGTATGATTCAAATCGCATTGGATGAGCAATCTCCTGGGACAACTATCGCAGATTACCAAGACTGGCCGTCTCTCGTCGATGCCGTTGTTGATGAAGATACGTCATGTACAATCAATCCAGAAGATGCTTTACTCAGTACTGTTAATTTTGTTGGCTCCGCTCTCATCAACAAGAATCTAGATATTTCTAAGACCTGTTCATACCTCTCCAATGGTGAAGGTGATGCAGTCCCTGCCGCTGATTCTACAGCTTGGGTGCTTGAAATAAATCCTGAGTTGGATGAGGAAGAACGTCGAGAGATTCAGCATCAAATACGTCTAGCATTTACTGATTTAAGCGAATCATCAGGTCTTACATATTCCGTTGCCTCTCTTGATTTGATGTCCTATGACATCGACCAAGGAACATTTGATAATTTGGCTCTTCTCATTCTCTTCGCCACTTTGGTTGTCATTGTTTTGTTGTTCGTAGCTTTTCGAAATATCAAGGGTGTGTTGTTTCCAGTTATGAGTTTGAATGTTGCACTCATATTCACATATGGTTTCTTGAATATGATTGGAATTCGATTTACTGCGCTTGAAGTCGCAGTAGCGCCACTCGTTCTCGGCTTAGGTATCGACTATGCAATCCACTTGCAACGAGCCTTTGCTCACCATCGAGAAAATACTGAAGACGTAGCAGAAGCTTGGATGCGTGCTTGTGGTAAATTGAGCGTTCCACTATCCCTTGCGGTTGTAACAACAGTAGCTGCTTTCTTAGCGAACGTTGTTTCTCCTCTACCACCTCTTTCCACATTCGGTATCGCTCTAGCATTTGGTGTCATTTGTGCATTCCTAACATCAACACTATTGATCGGTGCGCTACATGTAACATTCAATGCTGAATCTAAGGAGAAACAACGTAAACCTCTGAAGTTGACAAACCTCACTCAGCCTTTGCTCCAACTTCATCGTAAGCAGCAGGTTGCAGTCCTACTTGTTGCGATTGCAATTTCAGGCGCATCAGTTGTTGGTGCAATGCAACTTGAAACCGACTTTGACCTCTCAGATTTCGTTAATGAAGAGATGGAGATTATGTCGACTCGTGCTGATATCAATTCTAATTACGATAGTGCTGGGTGGAAGTATGTATACGTCCTGATGGAACCTGCTGGTGGTGGAGTCATTCCAGATGATGTTACGCTGCTCGATAATTTACGAGACCTCCATTCTGATTTGAGCAATAATCACGACGTTGTGGGGACCGATGAACGATTCCCTTCACCATCGTATGAAGGTCCATACGTTGTTTTGCGTGATGCCATTATGAGGGATGCTTCTTTTGGTGAAGATCATAAGTTAGAACTGGACAAACAAGGTGATGTTTGGGATGAACAAGGCGCTTCTCACATCGATTTAGGATTGGCGTTTGCTGCCCTTAAGAACAATTACACTGTAGCTGATCCAATCTCTGGTAAAACATGGAGTGATCGTGTTAATGCAACCGTTCATCTGGATGGGACAAATATTGCTCATCTGCGAACAGAGGTACGCGTCGAGGCGACAACATCTACTGAATCAAAGCGTGTTGTTGCTGAATTTGAATCCATGATCGGAGAAAGTGACGATGCTGGTACACTTCGTGCCTCGCTCAAAGATTATGCGGTTATTCACGTCACTGGAGACTTGGTCGTTTTGCAACAAGTCCTTGACGGGTTATCTTCCTCTCAACTAAAATCAACGGCTATTTCACTGGTTGTATCCTTCGCAGTATTGCTTCTTTTGACTCGACGTATTTTGCCAGCATTCATTGTTCTATTACCAGTTGGAATGGCTTCTCTTTGGGTGGTTGGTTCAATGGCCGTTCTTGGAATCAAGTGGAATGTTTTGACAGTTCTTGTAACGGCCTTAACGCTCGGTATTGGTATCGATTATACCATCCACATGTGGAGACGTATAGAGTGGGAACTTCAACGTCAGGACAGTCATTGGGATGCCCTGAAAACTTCACTCGAAACTACAGGTGTTGCATTGATGCTCTCCGCCGCAACAACAGCAGCAGGATTCCTGGTTCTCATACTATCGCCAATGCCCGTCATTCAGGACTTTGGTCTCATCACTGCTGTAACAGTTCTCTTCTCGCTTGTACTAGCACTGATCCTACTTCCAGTCTTGCTTGAATTGGCTGCAAGAGCCCAAGAAGCAGGCGAGAATGGTGCTTAACTTAGGGCTTGAATCACACTTTCCATGTCAAGGCCCTGATCTCTTGCAACAAGTGCTAGTGCCATCCATCCAGTAGCATGAACGAGTGCTCGTTGTTTTCTAGTAGCTCGTCGTTGTACTTCCTCGGCTTCAAGCCCTGATGTCCGTGCAATGTACTTCAACAAGCGTCGTGTTGTTGCCGCACGTGGATCATTGCTTTCTTCCTTTAGTTGTGCAGTGATCGGTGTTTGCTTCACAACTGGTTGTGTTGTCGTATCTTCGTTCACTTCAGGTTCTTCATAATCCGTTGCAGTGAATGGGACAGGATTCAGTAATCGCTGGGGTCGAGGATACCAACCAAGTGGTGTTGACGAAGATGAAAAATCATCAACTGGTGACAGGTTTTCCTGCCCTCCTTCCAACCATCCTGTTTTGATCATGGCTTGAACGGCAGTTGTTGCTTCCTCCGGCTTGAGCCATCCCATGTCAAGAGAAAGTATTCGTTCAATATCTAGGGCATCGAGTTGAGTTTCACCACGAAAACAAATGGCAAGGACTCTTCGAATATCCTCCGCATCTTCAGCCATGAATTCACTTCCTACTCAACTTTCTCAAATTGGCCATCATCCAAGAGTTTCCATCGTCCACACTCTTCGCCAACGTAGAATGTACCATCTGTTGTGTAATCGTAATCGCCTCCTGCTGGCAGTCCCTCCCATGATGCCACGCGTTCAACTTCCTTTTCTGGAGTCATTGCATCAAGAGCAGCGAATTGTGCGGCAGCAGTTTCTGCAGGAGATTGTTCAGTAATGACCGGTTTTGATTGAGCGGGCGGAGGTCCACGCTTCTTCGGGCCTGTGGTTTGGGTTGAAACATTGCTAGGACCTGCTTTCTTTTCGATCACTGGAACTTCTTTAGGATCTTCTGACACTTCGTTTTGGGTTGCAATTGGAGCCTTTCTACGTCGTAAAAGAATCAAAGCTACAGCAACAACACCGACCAACGATCCTCCAGCGACGATAACATTCGAAGAGAATCCTTGGCTGGATGAATCGTAGGTCTTGTTCCAATTGTTGTTAGTTTCATCCAATTCAGCTATCGCTTCACCGGAATCGAGTAGAATGTTGAGGGACCAACTACCCTCGGGAATATTGACGATTATTCGCATTGTTCCAGCCTCAGAGGCATCGAGGCCTGCAAATGTTTTCTGCGCGATGAGTTCATTTGAATCCGCCTTATTGAGATAGACGCTGACATTGAACGAATCCTCGATCCGTTCACCAGCATTGAAGACTTGGACCGTGGCAGTAACCTCTGAATTTTCAATAATATCGTTATCAAATACAACTTTGGAAATCTGGAGATCAGGTCCTTCAGAGCTAAGTGAGATCGACGTCCAAGGAGATTCCTGTGAATTTGTTCCTTGTGCCACGAGACTCCAACCAGCATCGTCAATTCCTGAGGCCCAACAATCGAGGCTGGCTTGGGAGCCAAGTAATGATGGTTGACCAGATTCTGAGAAGTTGAACCTGAATGAGAACAACGTCCGTCCATCGAAGACATCGATTGGCTCTCGAACGAGCGTAATCGGTTCCCAATCAATGGTTGTTGAAGTGACTTGACAGGTCATCGAAAGACCACCTGTCCACGATTGTGGCTCCTCGATATTTGCTCCGATATCGACTTTTTGTAAATCGAATCGAGAGATTTGATCGAAGGTCGATGAAAGCAAGAGCGGTGCATCTCCATCGATGATTAAATCTGGGAATTCCATATTTAGGAACCTCTCATTTTCAATTGGATCCCAAACTTCGATTTCAGCATCGAAGATTTTACCACTCGACTCGGGAACGCTAAATGTTGTTGTAAAAACTCCATTTTCAACGATTACAGTTTGCCCCCCAATCCAGTTCGAAGCCTGGAATTTACCATCCCAACGCAATGCTACCGTTCCTGAATATGCTTCTCTACTCGTGGTGTGTTCAACGGTTCCTGTGACCTGAATCATATCATTGGTCTGCAATGCAGCATTGGCTGTCAGTGGGCCTGCAGTCAATGATTCAACCTCTCCTGAAACATCTTCCATGGAATCGATAGTAACCGTTAGGTCACGCTCAAAGGTCCACGCACTGTTAGCATCATAGAAGGTGAAACCATCTTCATCGTAGGTCCTTACTTGTAACGTTCCGATGTTGATGCCAGATGAGGTCAGTTGCCACATAACTTCGAAATCAAAGTTGATATGAAGTTCATCTCCAATTATCGTCCCTTGACAATCCTCGGTGGCAAAAAGACGTCCATCGAGTGCAGAACAGCCCTCATTGGGCCGATATAGGAGTCCGAGATCATCGTCTCCTCCAAGTGTAATGCGAACTGTATTGATGTCACCCAATCCGTTGTCATCTTGAACCACGACATCCCAACCGCTCACCTTTGTTGGTTGCAAACGTTGGGCTACGCCACTATCTGTTGGATAACGTTCATCGACTGAAACAATGATCGATTTTGTTGGTAAACGACTTGTCCAATAGAGTTGTCCTTGTCCCTGACCATCCGTTGGAATATTACGCCCATCACGGTCGCTCCCCTCAAGGAAAATATTGACTAAATCGCCTTCAGAGTTGCCGGTTTCATCGAGATAAAGCAAGAATTGCCAAGCGGTGTCGATATTCATTACTTCGTGCTCTATGAGTACACGTTCATTCAAGTCAGCAATACCGTTTGTATTTGCATCGTGAACTCCCTCCAACCAAACATAGGACTGAATACTACCTTCATCAAATCCAACAGCATCATACAAATCGAGTGTTACTGTTCTATTTGTGTTGACATTGAGATAGGAATCGATGAGTGGAGAGGTGGTCAAGACCACAGGTGCAAACGAGTCGAGAAGGAAACTCGTTGTTGTGGTTGAAGCATCCATTTGCAATTCGAGAGAATCGGTTGTTTGTGCTTCAAGATGTATTGTCGTTTCACCAGAAACATTTGATGGAAGTGAAATGATGAATTCAGTCGCTTGATTCGCATTGAGGCTTACAAACGAAGTCGAAGAATTATACCACGATTGCGGATTATTGGTATCTTGTGTACTCACTTCAACATCGGTGTGGATACGCACCTTGATGTTGTTTGATAGAGGTCGAAGTCCACTGCTCGAATACGCATGATCAACAGAAACAGACAATGTTGAACCACCTTGCAGAACTTCACCTTGAACTACTTCATTACCACCTTGGGTTGAGAAATTCGATGTAATCTCATCGATAAAGACAGAGATCGTTCGATCGATATCGACTGGAGTTGTGTGTGTGTGAGTAGAGGTGGCCACGCCCTCTGTAGAGGTGCGAATCAGGACCTTATCGGTGTCCATATCATTGAAGGACAATAACCAGTCAACATCTCGCACACCATTAACGGGTGTTGAAACTGAAACACCATAACTGTCCAACAAGCCATCCGTATCACTAACTATCGGTGATGAGCCATCGGAAGATACTCGAATGGTTGTCCAATCTGCATTTGGATGGATGTAGCCTTCGGGCGTGGCTTTGATCATTGCAAATTCAAATATTGCAGGTTGGGAAAGTTGACTCTCCATTGCTGAATGGTGTGTTGAGAATGTGATTTGGGGTGCGTTTGGCTGAATAGCTGCTGGATTGTTCAAGGAAAAGGATGCTTCTTCAGCACCCCATTTCATGGAATCAAGATTAGGAATAGTCCAATCTTGAACCTCTTCTGTGAACAGTTGAATTCTGTATTCCATCAATCCTTTGTCGCTTGCTGCAACAGTCGAAAGGGAATGATTGCCAATCCCGAGAAGTGCTAAATTGGCTGGGTTGATGGTATCGATAGGCTTCCAAGTTTCCGATGCAACACCAGACTCAGAATTTGCTACACGATATTGGAAACCAATGGATGTCGAAGTTGGTTCAGAACCACTCAATTCTATCCACATCAACGATGCTGAACCATGTTCGGTTGTAGCTAGGTTATTGATTGGGGATGAAACCCAACCCGTATGGTTGTCAATACGCGGCGCCATTTCTGTTTCGTCTAGATATTGTACTCCCCACCCGCTGGAATATGGTTGGGAGGAAATGTCACCGCCAGCAAAAACTGTTACACCATCTACATCGATGGCTGCTAGATCAAAAATGCCGATCGATAGGTCGTCTTGTTTTCGCCATTCATTCGAGGCAGGTAGGTATCCCCAAGTGTCTTTCAATGTAGCACTTTGGCTATGTCCTCCAATAAGGACGATCTCATCGTTGTGAACCGAAGCAGCCATTCCGAATCGGTGGAATGACATGTTTGGAAGTTGTGTCCAGGTATTGGTTGAAGGATCATAAACTTCGCTCGTATTAATGACCGGTTGTGAATTCCACGTGTATGGTCCCTGCATACCACCAAATGCATACAGTAGCCCATGATACTCAACGAGAGGGAATGCGAATCGCTTTTCGGACATATTTGCAAGTTCTGTCCAAATACCAGTCACCGTATCGTACTCGAGTAGGCGGTCTGTAACGTCGTTCGCACTAGAATTTTGTACACCACCTGCGACGTAAATCTTGTTTCCAATCGATGCCATGCCAAAGTTTCCAACTTCTTTCGATGGAGGCATACTGGTTGTGTTGTTCAACCACGAAGAGGTGGAAAGGTCGTAAATTTGAACCTGACCTGTTGATTTACGCGCTGGTGAAACGTTGGGATACCAATCGCCAATGGAGTAGATTTTGTCATTTATCTGGACACATTCATGGTACTGTTGAGTATTGGGCATGTTGAATTGGGCCAGGGACCATGTCTCAGTGGATTGATTCCATATTTCGATGAGATTGGTTGCAGCCTCATCGTTTGATTGTTGTGGGTCTGGATCTGTACGTCCACCCATAAGGTAGACGAGATCGTTGGTAGTATCATGGGCCATGCATCCATGCGCTCGTGTAATCATCAATCCACCTCCAGGGGTTGCCTGCCAGGTGACTTCAGGTCTTTGCAATTCGATTTCATTGGTAAAGATGTTCTTACTTACTTTATTTAGCAAAAAACCTTGCCCACTGAAGCCTATTTCTTCACCGTTCGCACGTTCGATTTGAATATCTTGTTCATCGAGAATGACATGCGCAGGAGTGATTACTCCAAGAATCATAATGCTCGTTAGAAACAAGCAGAGAATGACGCGATGATTCGGCATATGTGTTCGTTGTTTTATCCCGTTCTTGAGTCTTCCCGAAGTGTGTCCAGAACGTTTGAAGTGAAGGTTCATAATCACTGGAATAATGCCCTCCTTGATTGGTAGTATGGTTCGTGAGTATATTGCACGTGATCCAAGGACGGGTCTTCCCATAGCAACGGGAGGTCGCAAGACTCGTAAATCCAAGAAAAAAGAGCGCACTGGCCCTTGGATGGAGTGTACTCGGCAAGAGATTCTTGATCTTTCAACAGGAGCAAGGAAAGAGGTAGATGTCCTTTGGCAAGGAAAGCAAATTTCTCTTTCCCGTGTTGACGGTGTTCTCGGACTGGGGCGATTGAAGAGTGTCTGGGCTGATAGGGCCCATGAAAGTCTGTTACTTGCTCTTGAATCGGATGATGCGAAAATAAGAGTTGCAGCACTTGAAGTTCTTCCAACTGTCGCAGAACAGCGTTCCGATGAATTGTTTGATTGGCTTTCAGTTCTTCTCGATGACGACGATGTAAATGTCAGAAAAGCAGCGAGTGCATGTCTTGAGGAAGCAGCTCCAACATTTCCATCCGGCGTTGATAGTTCATTGGCTCAAGAGTTGCGTTCATCCATCCCCGCTCGCAGTGAACCTGCATGGCGCGGTTTGAAGGCCTTGACCGAAACTTGGCCAGAAGTCGTTTGTGATCACATAGATGAGTTACTACTAATCGATGATGCTCGAATGCGAAGGAAAGCCTCCAAGTTGCTTCGAAACGTTGTTCAGCGTGCAGGTGCCATGGGTTGGGATTTGATTTCTTGGTCCTTGAACGATGCTGATGCTGAGGTTCGTAGAAATGCTTCTCAGACACTTTCTTCCCTCTCCAAGAAAGAACCGCGTATTGCCATTATGTTGACTGAACGTGCGATTCTTGATACCGATGAAAAAGTTCGAAATTACGCGCTTCGAGCGATTCGTTCAATGGATACGGACGATTCTCGTGCTCGAAATCTAATCATGAATGGGGCGCGTCACTCCAATGCAGTTGTTCGTCGCTCATGCATCGAAATGCTGCCAATGTTGCTTGTTGAGGACAAATTACGCCTCGTTGCAACTGAACTTCTGCAAAGCGAAACCGATCCAGAATTGAAGAAAATGTTGATCGAAATGACCTATGATGCTTCTATAGAAGGGACTGAGGATGAGAAGAATGCTTTCCTTTCCCCCGCTCTACCGGTTCCTGCATTGGAACGTGAAGTGGCACATGCTCAAGGTAAAGCGGTTGGTCTTGAAAATGCGCCTCCCGAGAAACCACTTCTCGATGCTCCTCAGGAAGATGAACAGCTCGACTTCTAACGACATGGTTATGAGGGGGTGCTCGGTCGGTTGGACATCGAGGTCATCACATGATGGACGACAAAGAACTACAGTTCGACCGACTTTGGGAAGGAATCACACCAAAAGGTGTTAACCGAACCAAGGCTCTGAAATTCCGACAATACATCCTTGAACACGTTCGACAAATGCGTCGACCACTCAACCGTGATAACGCCAAGAAGTATTGGTTAGGCCAACTTCAGGCTGAGATTAAGGATCGAGAAAACTTTTGATGTTCGTGGGGGCCACCTCCGTCTCGGTGGCCTGAACAAATGAGACGGAAGGAGCAACATGTTCACCAAAACCCGATTCGATTCTCTACAACTTCCTGATTCTATCATGCAAGGCATTGCTTCGCTTGATTGGGAATTCATGACCGAAGTTCAACGAGACACCATTCCATTGGCCCGTTCGGGTCGTGATGTGATCGGCCAAGCTAGAACCGGTTCAGGTAAGACCGCTGCTTTTGGTATTCCAATTCTTGAACGATGTCAACCTACTGGAAGTCTCCAAGGTTTAATCCTCGCACCGACCCGCGAACTTGCTCAGCAAGTCGCAGAAGAGATTACTCTCCTCCAAGGAGATCAGGGATTGAGCATTATGACTGTATATGGGGGGACAGATCTCGAAAAGCAAGCACGTGGTCTTGAATCAGGTGTCGATGTTATCGTTGGAACTCCTGGACGTGTTATGGACATGTCTGAAAGGGGCCATCTTGACTTGTCTAAGGTCGAGGTGTTCTGTCTTGATGAAGCCGATAGAATGCTCGATATGGGATTCCTCCCAGACATTCTATGGGTTCTTGAAAGAACCACTTCACGAGACCAAACCCTGTTATTCTCTGCAACATTCCCTCAAGAAATCCTTGATGCTGCAAACGAGTTTACCAATAATCCTGAGTTCGTTATGACCAACCAAGAAGAACTCGATGTTCCTCCTATCGATCTTTACAAAATCGCGATTGGACGTGCGAATAAACTCTGGGCGCTAGGGCGCTTGTTGGTCCGTATGGGTGATGATGATCAATGCATCATATTTTGCAATACTAAGCGCATGGTGGACCTTGCAGTTCAACGCTTGCAGAAGCACCGATTTGATGTTGCAGGACTACACGGTGATCTAAAACAAAACCAACGCGAACGAATCCTCGATAAATTCCGTGAAGGTAACGTTCGAACAATCGTCGCAACCGATGTTGCAGCACGTGGTATCGATATCGATGGAATCACATTGGTAGTCAATTACGATGTTCCTTCAGACATTGATTCTTTCATACACCGAATTGGACGAACTGGTCGAATAGGACGTCATGGGGAAGCGTGGACTCTTGTTTCCAAAGATGATGCTCCTCAAATGAGTAAAATCATTGCAACCTACAATCTTTCTATTGAAGAAACAGAAGCACCTGAACTACCCGAAGGTGTTGACAGAGACCCTGTCCGTAAGCAGGACGACTTTGGCGAGAACGCTGATGTCTATGGTTTCGTGAACATTCGACTCGATGCAGGAACTGGTACGCTTGGTTCTCCATTGCAAATTGCATCATGGTTTGAACAGCATCTAAGATGCGATTCACTCGCAATTGGTGATGTTCGATTCGAGGGAGATTCGACCCTTGTAGCAATTCACAGCAGCAAGTTAGGACTTGCAATGAAAGCTATCAAGATGCATCCATTTGGATCGGATATGGTCAATGCAGAAGTGCTTTGATCACTCTTCTTCATTTGAAGGAGAGCGATTTCTCCAAGAGCCTTTCGGTTTTTCTTTCTTAGTTTTTGATTCAATCTCTGCATTGTCGGATTTAGTCGATTCGTATTGTGGCCAATTACCCTCAGAATCTTTTCGCTCAATATCATAAAATCCAATCGTTCCAATTACAAGACCAAGGGCTGCAAACGACCATGCTCCTTGTATTGCATTGTCCCAAGTGTTTTGAGCTTCGTAACAATTCGGTGTTGTCAAATCACTGAATGCACAAAAATCGATAACATTCTTTGCATCCATTGCGGTTGAGTTTCCATTGATCCAGAACCAAGCGATGCTGAAAAATGCGAACATGATTCCAATGAAGACGAAATGCTTCTGCTCCCAGCGCTTACGAATGACAATTCGCCACTGTTCCTTCTCCTCTTGAGATGCTTTCATTGTACTGGATGCTCCACCAATGAACTTGAACCAAACAAGCCACATCAATAACAAAACAATGAGGAAACCCCATTGGTAAACGAAGGTATGGAAGTTCCACATTCCATTGAGACATTCCGGTTGGTTTGGGTTTGCAAGGCAATCCTCGACTGCAATTGGATAGAATGCTACGAGTCGTACGATGTTTAGAACATA
>DAKS01000010.1:6487-10746 GCA_002499195.1 Euryarchaeota archaeon UBA443 | reverse complement strand
TCTAACCGACTAAGCCACCCGCGCAAGGGCAAGCCTCCGACCTACAACCTTGTCATAAGAATGACGGTCGTTTGAAAATCACTCTTCACCAAAATCTGGATCGTTAATTGCAATGTAAGAAGGCAACTGCAAGACACGCTCAAAGGTTCGTGAGAGAACAATCTCATCGAGACGCTCACGGGTTCGAGAGAACGCCGTCAACGGAATTCGAATGTTTTCTTCAATTCCGTATTGCTTTTGAGTACGGAATCGAGTTTGTACGATGAATCCCTTGTAAGTTCGCTTGACCTTCACCATGCCGGTGATAACACCAACTTCTCGACCTTGGTTGTCGAGCACAGCTCGGTCCAACATTTCGTCAGGTGCGTAGAGTTTCTCATCAATTCGGATCGTGTTTCTCCATCTTCGCTGTAGTTCACGCATCGATTTGGATAGTTTCACAGTTCCATCGTTTTGGATGCTGTGGACTAATTCCTTTGGTAGCGGTGCGAGTTCTGCAGGTTTTCTCATGTATTCGTCAGCAACCTCTGACTCAACATGGATACGCATCGATTGGACGCGCGCCTCGTTTGGGTGATGCCGCTCACCTACGATCGTTCCTACTTTTTTGTCGTTCACATATACATCCCGGTGTACTAATTCCTGGATGTTGTATTCTTTGTCTGCCATATTTTCCCATCTCCTCGGGTCGTGCCCGGTTAGGATGTCTTCAGCCGATGAATCATATATACTCTTCTACACCTAAAATTAACTTTCCAATTGAAATTTCTTATTTTTTGAATTCAATTTGTATTGGCAATTTGAAAAATTTTGTAAAATTGAATGTCGTATAATTTTCAAAATATACTGGATTTTATTTTTTACAGAATCGGATTTCTAATTGAAATCAGTATGCTTCAGTATGTCAGATCGTATTCTCACTTGAGTTAAGAAAATAATTGAAAATCAGCGATTTTCCAATTGGAATTTACACTTATTGTGATCGAATACCAGCAGATAAGAGAGGAATGGTAAGAGTAGAACTTGGCCGTAGGGCTATGTTCAAAGGAGTTCTTTGACAGCGCTTACACATGGCGGATAATCCTATCACCATCCTAAATCGTCTTCGTGCATCGAGCGGTCCTAAGGAGACCATTGGGCTAAGCGACGATGTCATCAATGATTTTTGTGCCAGCGATGCCGAACTTGTTCAGGCAATCCATGAAGCAGATCGTGTACATCAAACATTGATGCAAGAGTTTGGAGAGGAAGTAATGTCTCTTCCTGAGGTAGAACTCATCAAACACTTACAATCCGACTATGTTAACTTCTATGCTCCAGCTACTGTGAACCCTTACATTCCAATCGCTGGGAGGGGGCCATGGCTGGTAACTGCTTGTGGAGCAGTGCTTCACGATAATGGTGGATATGGTATGCTTGGAAGTGGGCACGGGCCATCTTCGGTTATCGATGCAATGAGCGAAAACTGGGTTATGGCCAATGTCATGACACCATCGTTTTCCCAAAAGCGTCTTGGAGATCGACTTCGAAAGGAACTTGGATATACTCGAGGTTCTTGTCCATTTGACCGTTTCATCTGCATGAATAGTGGTTCTGAATCGGTGACGGTTGGTCTTCGTATTGCAGATGTGAATGCCAAGAATATGACCGACCCAGGTGGCCGCCACGAAGGAAAACCAACCAAATTACTCGCAGTTGAACGAGCGTTCCACGGACGCACTGGCCGACCTGCTCAGATATCTCATTCCTGTATGGACGGATACAAGAAGAATCTTGCAACCTTCAGGGATATGGATAACCTCCTTCTTGTTCCTGCCAATGATATCGAAGCGTTGCAGGCGATATTCAAGCGAGCTGATGATGAAGGTTTCTTCATTGAAATGATGGCATTGGAACCTGTTCAAGGAGAAGGAAGTCCGGGTCGATGTGTTGAGCGAGGCTTCTACGATGAGGCACGACGCTTAACTCTAGAACATGGATCGATGCTCTTAGTCGATTCAGTTCAAGCCGGACTACGTGGCCAAGGATGCTTGTCCATCGTTGACTACGAAGGATTTGAGGATGCAGAAGCACCCGACCTTGAAGCATGGTCAAAGGCACTCAATGCAGGACAGTATCCATTATCCGTTCTTGGAATGAACAAGCGTGCAAGCGAACTCTATGTTGTTGGAATCTATGGAAACACGATGACTACAAATCCACGTGCTCTTGAAACAGCCGTTGCAGTTTTGGATAATATTACGCCCGAACTTCGAACCAACATTCGCGAGCGAGGCAAAGAGATGGTTGAGAAGTTGAAAATTCTCCAATCTAAATATCCGGAACAAATTCTTGAAGTTCAAGGAACAGGTTTGCTCGTTTCTGCAGAATTGAATCCCGAGACCTTACAGGTCGTTGGATTTGACAAGGTAGAAGTTTGGTGCCGAAAGCATGGCCTTGGTGTCATTCATGGCGGCGTCAATGCACTTCGATACACACCAAACTTCGCGATTACTTCCAAAGAAGTCGATCTTGTTGTCGATATCACACAGCAGGCCATTGAGGCATTCATAGCGTGAGAAGAATGGTTCGTGTGAGTGTCCATCCCATCGATGGTTCCATCGCTAAATCTTTCATCGAACGTTTACTCATGTTCGATGTTACCGTATGCCTTAACCATAAGGATGCAGAACTTATTCAACAACGCCATGAAACGTTATTGAAGGCAGGAATTGCAAAGGTCATCGCCTCTGAAGAGGCTGATTTCAACTTCGAATTCTTTACAGAACAAAATACGATAACAATCAACGAATCGTGTTCTATTGTACTACATGATGTTCTTCCATCTGGGCAAAATAAAGGGATTGTGAATACAGAACTTGATTCGATATGGAATCAGATCGGCGCCTCCATCGACGATATTGGTTCCCATTATTGGGTTGCAGAATCCGACGTTGTTGATGCATTGGTCCGAATTACTCTGCATCAGCCACAGTTACCGGTACGAATCGATATTGCTGGCCGCCGTCGATGGTCAACTCAACAAACACATCATGAATTACAAATGCTCTACAATAGGACTCAAGCAGGTTCAACTGGGCAATTTTCCACATCACTTCTCGACCAACCAGCATCACCGAAGATAGCGGTTGTTCCAATCGATTCAGTAGAACAAATATCGAGACCATCACTTGGACCATTACATGATGTACTCGTCGAATGTGATGGTCATGGTTGGCAACCAACAAGTCCACTACGTACTGCAATGATGGTGTATCTTGCTGGAAAACTCAACGATTGAAAATGTCACTCCCAATCAGTGGAAGCAAGACACTCGCATCGCCTTCAACGCAAACGTTCGGTGCTTCAGGACGCATTTTACCCCAGCTTATGGCTTCACGCAATCGAGCACCTGAGAGACTACCATCGTGTTCTGGAGCCGTTGTAACATAGACTGCAGCATCAAGACCGCCACGGTATTGGTTCCACCAGATGACGTGATGTTTGGATATACCACCACCAACCATCAATGCGTTAGAGGTTGCAACATCCCATGTTAGATCGGACATCACTTGTTCATCAGCCAGTGTATCGATATGGAAATCTCGATGCTTCTGACGAAACATGAACAATTGCGCACCGATAGAACCATCCGTAATACCTGGGATACAGACTGGAACTTGATTCTTCCAAGCCCAATAGATGAGTGAATCCGGCTTACCGATTCGCTTACCAAGTTCCCATACGAGATGAATCGAACCGAACCCAATCCATGCATCTGCACCAGTTTTGCCTGTTTCTTTGAGTCGATCGTTGTAGATGTCTTCAAGGGCTGGCATGACTACTGCTTCGATTATTTCCCCATAGGAAGCATTCGGAACAATGACGTTTCCTAACCGCATCAATTCATGTTCTCCAAGCTCGATATCATCCAATTCGAAGGCTCCATGATAGTAGTGCTTGTAGGACCGAGCAATATCGTGATCTAGGGTGCCGCAGGTTGTTGATACAACATTGAACATTTTGGTTTTAATGGCTTCAATAAAGAAGGAACGGGTTCCTGTTGCACAAAGGCAAGCAGGGAACGAGAGCCAATTGCAGACTTGGCTTGAATCCCCATCAACAGCATCAACTTCCTTTCGCATTTGTAGCAAGATATCACGAGCAGTTGCAAGTTTTGTTGCAGTAAAACCACCTGCTTGAGCCATCTGGTCGATCAGAGATGTTGTACTCGTAACGTCACTGAATGCATAATCCTTGACAGGGATATCGAAGTCATT
>DAKS01000010.1:0-6101 GCA_002499195.1 Euryarchaeota archaeon UBA443 | reverse complement strand
GGAATCTCAAGATGTTCCAACAAACGCTCTACAGAACGAAGTGTGCCGTGTACGGATGGATGCATCGTATGGTCGCCGATGCAGTACACATCGTTGTTGAGAAGCTCGAGGCGTTCCCTGCCAGTCGCAGTTGTACTGCCTGACGGAAGAGCATAATCGACGTATGTTGTTCCAACAAGAGGCCATTTCTCAGCATCATTTCCGAACCAGCTAATCAATTCGTTTCGTATCTGATTCTGTTCGTCCTTTTCTTCATGCAGGCGGGAATCCTCACCGATAACAGTAGCCACAAGAAGGTGCGATGGCGAATCGTGCAAAAGGGTCGGAACATGGACATGAAGAATCTTGTTTCCATTGTTTCCGTACTCAGTATTCAACAACAGTCGAGCCCTATCCAATGGAGTCTGTTGACATTCAAAGACGTAGGTTGCAGTCTCTTTTCGGCGAATCTTGCCTTGCATCCCCAGTAATTTCTGTGCAACATTCTGCGGTGTAGCAAGAACAACAAGGTCAGCTTTCATTTTCGTTCCATCAGCGAGAACTACGGAATTCTTTGAGATGGATTCAACAGATGAGTTGTACATGACGTTGGTTGAATCGAGACGTGCCAAGAGTTGTTTTGGTACTGCTTCGATTCCGTGCTTCGGCATCGTCATATTGCCATGAGACATTGACGAGAATGTGAATGAAGCGAAGGCAGAGCGTTCTCTCCGATTTTCATCCAGTGTTATGCCTGCAAACAACGGTTGTAAAAACGACGATTGGAACGCCTTACTAAATCGCATTGCCTGAAAGAAGGTGTCCATCGGTACAGAGGGTGAATCCATTGCAACCTCGAGGTCCTTCTTTCGTGTTTTCAATCTCCACCGTAGCATTCTCAATGCATTCCATATGCCAGCAGAAAAGATGGTCGGCAACAGTGTTGAAGGAGCACGCAATGGGTCGCCTAATGTCGAGATCTTCCCAGTTGATGGTTTGATTAAATCCGTAGCAGCATCCATACTTTTGAGTTCGAGTTGTTCCAAATCCAGCCAGCGTTCAAGCGTTGGGTAGGCTGTATGAAGAACATGAAAGCCGATGTCCACGTTGTACTCGCCAATTGTTGTGGACCTCATCCGGCCACCTGCTTTCCCAGATGCTTCGATGAGTGTACACTCGTATCCATGTTGCTCAAGCGCAAGAGACGCTGCACAACCAGCCAATCCCGCACCGACAATGATGGCTTTCATGCGCTCCCTCAAACAAGGACGTTCGCCATACCACCATCAAGGTGTAGGACTTGGCCTGTCAAGTTGTCAGGTGCATCGGTAAGGAGCCAATGCATAGCAGAAGCCGCTTCCTGTTTTTGATTGATGCGCTGTGTTGGGATTTTTTGTGATGCAGCATCACGCATTGCATCGCTTGCTAGTATCTTTGATGCCATTTTGGTATCTGTAAGTCCCGGGGCAACAGCATTGATTCGTAGCCCACGTCGAGCATAAGTCGCTGCAGCTGAGCGAACCATGGCTTCGATACCGCCCTTTGCCGCGGCAATTGCCTCGTGATTAACCAAGCCGAGTGATCCAGCTACACTGGATGTGAACACCATTCTTCCCTGTCCTTGACGAAGCATAGCCTTTCCACCGATTGAGAGGGTGAGAAAAGCCGAGGTCAGATTGGTCGTAATGACTTCTTCAAAAGCATCTTGATTCAAGGCGTGTGGTGGGCGGATGACAATCGAACCGACACAATGTAGGATGCCATCGATGCTTCCTTTTTCCTTCGCTTCTTCAACGCATTGCTTGATGTCGGCTTCTTTGGTAGCGTCTCCAATCGTTGTTGTGTGGCCTTGAGATTGTAGTCGAGTAGCGTCTTCTTGATTTCGTACAAGTGCGTGAATGCTGTGGCTATTGCTTGCTAGTTTCTCGATGACATCGGTTGCTATGTCACTGTTTCCGCCAATTATCAGGTAGTTCATGGTTGGAAAGAACCCCTTTGCCTTTTGAATCGCAGTTTTCACCCAAGAGGAAACAGCCTTTGAAAACCAAAGCCGTTGTGAGTGTGACATGGATGGGAACGAATGGTTGCAAACCGTCCGTACGGTTCATGTTCTCGGAGCAGGACTGCGAAGTGACCGGCCCGCTCATCAGGCGTTCCACGATGCAGGTCATCTCGGCTATCGTATGGTTCCAATCCACCCCAAAGACGCAGGAAACACTCTCCTCGGCAGACCAATTCGAAGCCATCCTTGGCAGTCGTCAGAGCCGGAGCTGTTTGTTCTGTTTCTCTCCCCCGATCGAGTTCTTGCATCGTTACGGCAATGGCTTCTCGAGGATCGCACGATACCGTTCGTATGGCTACAACCAGGTGCTGAACGCAAGGACGTTGTTGAATTCCTGGATGCGGCAGACATTCCTTTCAGTCAAGGACGTTGCTGGGTTGTTACAGTAACAGAGGAGAACCTTGTTTGCCAACAACCGATGGAAGGCGTGCCTTGGTATCTACAAACCGTGGCACAAGATGGAAGCGAATGCTCTCTTTGGAGGGCTTTTGAATACGAATCGGATCATGTCTTGAATGAACCACTGGAATGGGTTGGTGACTTGTACGATCTTCGAGATTCAGACGAAACCATCGCACGATACATTCGTTCCTTGTGTCAAGAAGACGAAACCTTGGAGCAGGCAGCACATCGGCTTTCCAAGTAGCTACAATGTTTGTTCAAGCTCAAAGATTCGATCACGTAAACGGGCCGCTTCTTCGAAATCGAGTTGTTTTGCAGCTTCTTTCATGGCAGATTTGAGTTCTTTCAATAAGTCGAGTCGCTGTTCACGAGAAAGGTTGGAATCCACATCATCCGGCTCATCATAAGTCAATTGAATTTTTGAATTTTCAATTGGAGTTTTTGTTTCGGTTTGAGCCCAAGCTCCAGCTCCAAGATTGAATTTTGAGGCCCAATCTCCATCCTTTCGACCTCCTTTCCTGGCGACAAGTCGACGTTTCCCATCCTTTGTAGTCGCCGTACCCGCGATTAGTTCATCCGCTTCCGCACCCATTTGAGGCAATGCTTTGACGATCGTTTTTGGAATGATTCCGTTTGCTTTGTTATGTGCATCTTGCCGCTTACGACGCTCAAGCGTTTGTTGTATGCTCGCTTCCATTGCAGGACTCATACCATCAGCATAGAGCAATACTCGGCCGTTCTCATTTCGAGAAGCACGACCGATCGTCTGCAAGAGAGAACGTTCGTTTCGAAGGAATCCTTGGCGGTCAGCATCAAAGATTGCGACAAGACTGACCTCTGGAATATCCAATCCTTCTCGAAGCAGGTTGATTCCAACCACGACGTCGATGTGGCCAATACGTAGTGCATTGAGAATCTCCGTCCGTTCAATCGTATCGATTTCAGAATGAAGATGATGCGAGCGTACGCCCATTCGATTGAGATATTCAGCGACCTCTTCAGCGAACTTGATCGTCAGGACTGTTACAAGACAGCGTTCACCTCTCTCAATGCGGAGATTAATTTCGGATAGAAGATCAGCGATTTGTCCTTCCGTAGGACGAA
Organism: Euryarchaeota archaeon UBA443; assembly: GCA_002499195.1. Classification (GTDB taxonomy): domain Archaea; phylum Thermoplasmatota; class Poseidoniia; order Poseidoniales; family Poseidoniaceae; genus MGIIa-L2. Next base: position 2,554 of record DAKS01000010.1, on the reverse strand, counting down.
CTTCGATGTTTGGATCGAGCAGTCCAGTCGGCCGTAACTCCATCTTTGCAATACCCTGAATCGATTGCAGTAGTTCATACATGGTTTCTGAATCAGGGTGCTTTTTCTTCTTCTCTCCGGGTCGAGCCCCCCCTGCAGAGGCAACATGCTCGAGACCAAGAGGAACTTTTTGTTTGGTGATTTCACAGAGGTGACGTAGTTCCCGCTCACCAGGTGTTGCAGACACGTAGACCATTTGTGGTACGAGGTGTTGGAATTCTGGCATCTTCAATGGACGGTTATCGGCAGCAGTTGGTAATCGGAACCCATGCTCGATGAGGCTATCTTTTCGAGATTTATCTCCAAAGTACATTCCTCCAACTTGCGGAAGCGTAACGTGGGATTCGTCCATGATGACAAGGAATTTCTTCGGATCTCCATGGAATTGTCGAGCACATGCAGCAAAGAAGTCCAGCAAACAGTAAGGGCGTTCGCCAGGTTCTCGACCATCAAAATGCAAGGAATAGTTCTCAATCGCTTGACAGTGTCCAATCTCTCTCAACATCTCCAAGTCGTATTGCGTTCGCTGTTCAAGGCGATGCCGTTCGATGAGTTTGTTCTGCATATCGAACTCAGTAAGGCGAAGTTGAAGTTCATCCTCAATGCTTTCAAGCGCTTGTTCAAATCGTTCCTGACTGGTCATGAAGAATTCCTTTGGATGAATCCAAGCCTCATCGAGGTCGTCCAAAACTTCCCATGAAACAGGATCACAGACTTGGACATGCGTTACTCCATCAAGATCGAAACGAATACGTAGAGGGTCATCTCGAGAAGGCATCCACACATCGAGAACTTCACCTCGAAGTCGACATTCCCCTCGAGAGAGATCGGTTGTTGTTCGGCTATACTGGAGTGCAACTAATTCACGAACGAGATCCTGTGGATCGATTTCTTGCCCCTTGTGGACACGTGCATGATGCTCGAGGAACGTTTCTGGTGGGTTGAGACCATAGATGCAAGAAACGGACGAGACGATGACACAATCGGGACGGCTGACGAGACTTGCAACAGCAGCAAAGCGTTCTTGTTCAATCCGCTCGTTAATCGACATCTCTTTGTCGATGTACAGGTCGCGTTTTGCAAGGTAAGCTTCAGGCTGATAATAGTCGTAATGTGAAACGAAGTATTCAACAGCATTCTCAGGAAAATAGCCAGCCACTTCGTGATACAATTGACGTGCAAGCGTCTTGTTGTGACTGAGAATCAAGGTAGGAATGTTGAGCCTTTCAATCATATTGGCCATGGCGAAGGTCTTGCCGCTTCCAGTTACACCGAGGAGAATGCATCGCTCTTGTCCATCTTCCAATTGTTTGACCAGTTCATCGATTGCACCAGGTTGATCGCCAGATGGTTCGAATTCACTGTGCAAACGGAAACGTTTCACAGATGGATGCAAATGCTCCATAGCAGCTCCTTCAAGGGCTTTTGAAAGATCGAATGGGTCACGCTCCACTAAATCGACTTCATCGACGACTTGGTCAGCGACGTGCTCAAACGCACCGTCATCATCCCAAGCGTCGGTCATGGTTGGGCTTCGCGCCAACCCTTGATGAATATGCGTCTAAGGCAAATAGAGTCCGCCATTAGCGTGAAGAACCGCTCCAGTGATGTAGGCTGCATCATCCCCTAACAGGAACGATACGATGGAAGCCATGTCATCACCTGTACCAATTCGTTTGAGTGGGACTTCATCGATACGTTGTGCGCGCTTTGAATCAGAATCACCAGCAAGAATATCGGTATCGACATAACCAGGAGCAAGGACGTTGACACGCTTTCCTTCAGGACCGACTGCGAGAGCAAGAGAGCGCGCCCATGTGCTTAGAGCAGCTTTGGAAGCGGCATAATCAGCACCATGAGGCGAACCTCGAGTTGCAAGTTGAGAACTGACTACGACCATGTTCGCGTTTGCAGCAAGATGAGGCTGGACAACCTTCCACACGTTGACTGCCCCTTCGAAATTGGCTTTCATCGTTCGACGTAGATCATCGAGTTCCATCTCTGCAGCAGGAACACGATCGTATCGGCCATGATTGAGAACCAATGCATCGATCTTCCTGTTCATCCAAGCATGGATGCCAAGCAATCCTACTTCGCCCTCATCGGAACAATCGACTTTGACAGCAAGTGCATCGCCACCAGAGTTACGAATCTCATCAACGACCATCTCAGCTGGTTTGGATGAGGAATTGTACGTGAGTAGTACGTCATAGCCATCCTTTGCAAGTCGATGACTGATGGCAGCACCAATACCTCGTCCACCGCCAGTAACAAGGGCAACAGGTCGAGAGGTCATGCCTTGCCCACTGCGAAGGTATTCATCAATTCATTGCAAGAATTGAGCCAGTTGAGGGGGCTGCCAACCTTCAGGTTTCAGGACTTTTCCGTCCTCTCTTCGAATGACCTTTCCATCAACGAGTTTCGCCATATTGCTTCGATGCACCTCATTGAAGGCATCATCGTAGATGTCTTGCATACCATGATTGATGATGGTTCCAGCAAGGATGTAGCCAAT
>DAKS01000008.1:6236-20806 GCA_002499195.1 Euryarchaeota archaeon UBA443 | reverse complement strand
TTCAAATCTCGGCACGTCCACCAGAAACAAATCTAAGCGTGTCTGTTGGACTGCACCAAAACCGTTCATCTAACAATAGCCTCGGTTTTTGGCTCGGAACGTCCACTTCCTCGTATCTGAGAGCAATCAATGAATTCGGTTCTGTTGTCCCAAACGCACCTCTTGACACCTCGGCTGTTGATTCGGAGCGGCTAGATTCCATGAGCCCAATCAGTAGTCTCCAATCGTTAGTCGTAGGCCATCGACCAATGATGTGGTCCAGGTCCATCCAGTGAGTTCCTCCATCAAAGTACAATCAGGTAGGCGCCAATCGGGGTCACCACTCAGTCGTAGACTATATTCAAAGGTCGGAACAATCTCGAAAATATTAGCGATTGTAAATGCCAATTCCTTGATTGAGACATTATTTTCACTACCGATGTTTATTACTAATGGCAAATCCTTATCACAATCCATCAATGAAACCAATGCACTCACACAATCGTCGATATACATGAATGAGCGAGTTTGCTCTCCGTCGCCCTCAATTGGAATGGGTCGGTTGTTTTGCAGTGCATTGACGAAATTGGGGATTACTCTGCCACGACCATGAATCGTTGGATCCATGTTAGGTCCGTAGACATTGAACAATCGCATGGAGCAAGTGTCGAGACCTTCATTTGCTGCTACTTTAATCAGTTCTTCACCAATCATCTTTGAGACGCTGTAAACGCTCTTTTCAGAAAGCAAGTCATGCAAGGCAGGTCGTTTTTCATTCATAGCTTCTTGAGCAATTGAGCCAGTATTTCCGTAAACCTCACTCGAGGAGGCATAAAGTAATCGACAAGATTTTGACTTTGCGAATTCGATCACATTCTGTAAACCACTTATGTTCGGAGCCATCACTGCAATTGGATCTTCAGCAAATAATCGAGGTGCTGCGACGGATGCAAGATAGAAAATCCCATCGAAATCTCCGTTGAGTTCTACGTCCTCGATTCCTTGGCGAATGAATGTAACACCTGGAGTTGAAGGCTTTCGTATACTGGTGATATTATTATCAATAGTAACAACTCGGTGGCCTAATTTGACCAATGACAATGCTAGATTCCATCCTATGAAGCCTTCTCCACCGCAAATTAAAAATTTCTTTCCTTCAAGCATCCCCATTCTCCCTCCATTTCTCATAGGCCAATTGCCATGACTGACTTTGCTGCCCTGGGTCTATCTCCATGGCAGATCTAGCGTGTCTTTCTAATGGCACATCACTCATGAAATGACCACATTTGCTGCAATACTCTTCCATCATTTCTAGGAAATCCCAAGGGTGGCTAGGTATCTCTTCAAAACCATCACTACCTCCAAATATTCTCTGAATTCCACCTGCAAGAGCGCAATGATGGTACCCATAAGGAGTGAGACCTATACCCGAGTCTTGAGTAATGTAACAACCCTTTGTGAAATCCTCATCCCTCCAACCTTCAAGATCCGTTGGAGCCATGTTGAACGGCTCAAAATGCTTGGTTGCACTTTGCCTGTCGAACTTGAATGAGTTGCTGTAGTGCCATCGTTCAGGGATTTTCTTGAGATTTTGTTGAGTCTTTTTGCTCACTCCATTTGTGATTACCTTGAGTTCAGTATCAGGGCTGTGCGCTTGGAACCATTCATCCAACATAGTAACTAATTCTACGAATTGAGGATGCAACGTTGGCTCTCCTCCCAATAAGTGTATTGATTCCCACCTGTGCCCCTTTCTATCTGTTTCATCCAGGAAATCTTGGATTTGATTAAGACTCATGTGTTGGTTACTTGGTGCTTGGGCGCTTGAACGTGAGCAACCTGAACACGTGAGATTACAGAAATATGTGATATCAATTTCCAACTTTTTCAAGTTCGGAATGTAGATGGTCTTACGCAACCTAGAATCCTTTGAGGAACGGAATGCCATGTTTTGATTGACGGCGAAATATGACGGCAGAAATGTTGCTTCACCACTGTTATTATGCAATCTCCAACCTCTTTTCTTGTAAGCCAATTCATACATAGGAGTGTAGGGTCCAGTCACTTCCCTGATACCATACGGCCTTGCAGTTAGGTAGTCACATGTGTACAAATCTCCGTTAGCTATTGTAAGTTTTGAAGCTGAAAGTGAGTTAAACAATACTTCGTGAGATTCCATTTCGACAATTAAAGGATTCTTATGAGTGCAAATTTCTTTCAACATAGTAAGAATTTCTTCAGAATCAAATCTACTCCATCGCTTTCGAACAAAAGTAATTCTCCTTTGCAATTCTTCTTCCAACGTTAGCAGCCAATCCCTACGAGCAGTCGTTGAATCATCACAAAAGATTACAACTCCACAAGGTTTTGTTCTTTGATTTGCAATGCTCCTAATTAGGGCCCGAGTAAAGTGCTCTATAGGTTGAGAACAGCGTAATGTAAAAACGACTTCTTCAGGACGAGATGGATACCTCCAAACCTTTGCATCCTCAACAACATCCCAGTGACCGAGTTGCTCCTCAGGAATCAGATTCTGCTCCATCAGATCCAAAACTCGGTCGTGGAATCTAACATCAATCTTCATTGAATTCATCGGATGGAGATATACTGAAGTGGATCTGCCACCTCGTAAGCATCTCCATCCAGTCTGGTTTTGGTAATCCTCGATAGAGCGGTACCAACTCTTCTCTAACCTCCCATCCCCAGATATCACGTTTGGGTATGGCGCTTGATCCTTCATTCGAAAAACGTCAAAAAACCCACATCGAACTTCTGGAACGAAAGATCCATTGTATTGTAACACCTCTCTACCTTCTGGCTGGGGAACGTTGAATCCTACCCCGAAAACTTGGTCGGCTTCAACCGCATTCTTCATTTCATTAATGGTATCATCATCCTCGAGGCGAGCGAATATCACATCTGCATCCATTTGAAGCATGTATTGGGTCCGTACCTGTTCAAAACCCCAGAGTTGAGGGAAAAGAGGAACACCTTGGACATTGTGAGTTTTGTAACTCGATTTTGAGAACCATCTATCCAATACTTGAGATACAAGATCTTTGTCTTCATTTGGAGAAATCAGAATTTCATCTATCCATCCCTCCTCCTTCAATTGTTCAGCCGTGCGGAGGAGATTTTCTAAGTCCCCCTCATTCCAACGACGAAGATAATCGCCCACCTTTGGGTCGACCACAAGCAATCGGCTAGCGAATGAATCCCATTGTGTGATTTGATTAATGATGTGATGAACCTGTTGTTCCAAGATCGTGTGATCCATTCCGCAGGTCTTCACAAGGAGCGTAGTGTCCTCATGATGCCTCGCGGATGATGCGATATCACGAGGCTTCTTTCGGAAGTATGTGTTCTGTCTAGAATGTAGTTGAACCTCTCTGGCATAGAAGTTCTCGAAGCCTTCAATCTCATCCATCGCTTTGGTATTGTTTCTAAATTCATCTGTCCTGTCTGCGACTTCCATATCACCAAGGTTTTTTACATAGGAAAGGTACAACCTCACACACATATCTCTAAAAAATCGGACTTCAAATGGCACAATTTGCGACCCGACATCAAGCATGATTAGGTCGCCCTTGAACAAAGCCATATTGTCGCGATTTACATTGAGAAAAACGATGTTGTTTGAGAGGCAGGACTGGATAAAATTGCTTAACTGAGACCGAGTTACTGTTTCAGGATTTTGGAATTTGATAGAATGCGTTCTTGCAACCCATTTCCCCTCAATAAATCTGAAATGATACTTGGGTATTGGAATTTCTTCAGGTAATTTCTCTAACCATTGGACTTGCTCATCGGTGAGTATGGGGGAGTGAAACACTTTTTCTATCAATTCACCCCGACGAGTAACCATCCCTTCGGACCCCCACCCAAGAAGTTCATATTCAGGATTTGTCTCTGCCATAAAGTGGTATAGTTTCTTACGAGATTCCAGATGCTGGCCTGAGTTCTTATTTGAATTTGAGAGATTTCCCGTAAGATTGTAGCAGGCATGGAATTCCTCAGAAAGTATTTGCCCGTTGTGTCTCGATTTGAGGAGTAATTGACTAACAAGGTAATGATCCTCGGCTGATGGTGTGTCAGGGTAAACCGCTTTGAATGAATTCTTCTTCCACAAGTTGCACGATGGTAATTCTGCACATTTATCCCCTTGAGACATGTGCTTTAGTCTGTTAATTACCGTTTCTGGATGCATCAATGTCTCGTCTATTTTGTTGACTCGCTCAATTAGTTCGTAATTCTCTGAAAGTGTGTTTCCAGCAAGGGCCCACTCCTTACTTCGATCAATTGAAGCGTAGATTGATTGAATCGTGTTCGGATAAGCGAAGATATCATCAGAATCCATACGAGCAACCCATGCATCAGCTTTGAATAGTCGCCTAGCAATTGTGTTTCCGAGGTTTCTTGCAACCGCTACGCTCGTAGAAGGAATTTTGGCTTGTAGAATTCTCTTATCGTCTCCTAATTCAAGGATTGATGTGCCATCATCAATAATCAGCAAAGCAGTTTTCAGCGTCGTCTTTTGTCTAAGAAATGAATCTAGTGCTCGAGGAGTTCCGTCATCTTTGTGTGTAAGTGTGATAATAATTACATCTGCATCAAACACATCTTCAGAATGATAATTCACATCAATGAGCAAGTTACCTTCGTAAATGTCAGCAATGGTCGTCTTATCCATTGTTCTCCCTCCATTGAGAATATGCATTCTCCCAAGCTTGTGATTGTACACTTGGATCACCTTGACCACGATACCAAGCAGGAAGGTACTTCCTGTCCTGAAATCGGCCACACATCTTGCAGAATTCAGCCATCAAATCTCTCATCTCGTCGTCGCTTTCAGGCAATTCTTGCCTTCCGAGATTCTTCCCCATTATTCGGTCGATCCCACCTGCCAAAGTACATGGATAATAACCACCAGGGCCAAGCCCAATTCCACAATCTTCGATATTAGAACAACCGTTTGAAAAATCTGACTTTCTATACTTCTTATTATCGATTGGCGCATCGTTGAACGCGTAAAATCCAACCCCCTGAGATGATGTCTTTGCGGTGTTTTCGACGTGGATAAAGGGGGGGATCCTCAACAGAGCTCTTGCGACATTCTTCCCATACCCATTGCTCACTAATTCAATTCTCGTTCGCGGGTATTCTAGTTTGTACTCCCCAAGAACGTAGAGAATTTTTTCGAAATCCGGATGCTCTGTTGGCTCACCTCCTAGGACTCGAATTTTCTTCCACTCGATGCCCTTCGAAAGAGAATCTTTAACGAACCTCTCTACATCCTCAACCTCCATTTGTTGCTTAGTTGGAGCCTGGGTACAAGAGCGATTGCAGCCAAGACAGTGAAGATTGCAATCATAAGTAATATCAATTTCAATAAACTCCCTAGATCTTGTAAACTGCGCCCCCATAATCTTGGTTGGAAGCGGTCTTACTCTCCATCTCCAATAGGATTTTTTTGCATCGATTGCCATCTTACGAAAAGCCCCTACAATCCCCTTTGGGATGTTCATTGGAGCACGAGGAAATCCAGGATAGTCATGGTTTTGTCCTGAGATGGTGAACCACTTCTCATCAACGTCAAACATCTTTGCGCGCTGAATAAAATTGCTCACGTCAATTTCAGACATATCCGCTCGATGTTTGTTAAAGAATTGCAAAAGCCCAGTCTGCTTCCCTAGTCCTGAATTCATCGTTAAACATTCACGATTGCTTTCGAGTCGATACTTGACGGTGGCTTCGCCCGTGTACCCAATTCTGTTTTCAGTCATGGATAACCAGCGAACTGCAAGGTCTCGATCATTTGTACACAAAAGGTTCTCATCAAAGCCACCCGCCTCAATAAGCGAGCGAACAGTAGCAAAAGTGTTTGAACCCTGCCAACCAGGGTTACCTGCATAGAAATCGGAACATGATATGTTACTTGCTATCGTTTCCTCTAGGACCTTGCCATCAACCAAAATCTGGATTCCACTCAAAACTGCGTCATTGCCATGCATTCTTTTTGAGCAAATTTCAATATGATTTTCAAACCATTCATCATCATCATCGATTATGGCCACCCATGCATCTGGGTCGTTGGATTGAACCCAATCCAACCCTGTATTCCAAGTTCCCGAGGCATTCGGGCTACCCTGATTTTCTAAATAGATCCCTTCTGGGAAAGCAAATGTGAAGTTTTCTTTGTTCCTCATTTTGGTCATAGCAGATGTTGAATTGTCAACTAATACTACCTTGTGAGGTATTTGAGTTTGCTTGAGAACCGAATCGAAGGCCCTCTCGACCAATATTTCTGGTCGGTTGAATGTAGTGATTAATACATATATGTTCAAACAATCAACCCCAGGTCAAAACCTTGACAACACCCTCATAATCAACAATACCGACCACTGAACAGGAGTTAGACAAACAACTCAGCATACTGTAGTCCGAAGTTCGAACAACAAAATCACCAGATGAGAGGTATAGGTATGTTGTAGTATATCCGTAACAGCTTGTAGACATGTCACCATATGCATCCGGCAGAGTCTCACAGTATTCAGAGTATTCAGACACATTCCAGCTTTGGACGAATTCGATATCGCTAGCGTAAACGTGATCGTATTGAGAATATTCAACCCCTTCAGAATAAATCACGTAGTCAATTGGATCAGGATTATATTCATCAGTGCTTATGATAACCAATACAATTGCCAAAATTAGGGCTGAGAAAATGATGGATGAGATTAGAAATCCCTCGTCCGTAGTGAAACGGTCATGACGTAGTTTTGAGACCCGTTCCTCCGAACCCCTCTCCTCCAAATGCGCCAAAATGGACCTTTTGTCTTTGTCAAAGGAAACCAAAGCTCTGGTATCCTTTGGAACACATTTACCCCCGAACCCACCAAGCCTTGGCGTAAGGTGTGCAGGGTTGCTGATTCTCCTATCGACCCAAACCCCTTTCATCACCTTATCTGGATCACAGGAATTATCATCGCAAATTCTCTCGATTTCGCATGTAAAAGTCACTTTTGTTGCAATAAACGCATTATGTGCTAGCTTCGAGATTTCCGCCTCAAGATACGACATCTCAAGCCTCGGAACATTTTCATCAACCCAGGAGAAGGAGTCGAGAACTACTTCGATGTCGTTCATGTTGCCTGAGATAACGAGTCGATCTGGGTTGACAAACCACTCATGAGCATCCTTTTCTCGCAGGTATTCAGGCATGTAGCACAATCTCAAATTCGAATGCTTAGAGTATAACGCATCCATTGTTCCGGGACTGAGCGTGCTCTTTACAGCTACAATCCCTTGATAATTTTTCTTCGCCAAATCACACACAACCCTTTCAACAATACTCGTATCAAGGCTTCCCCGGTTATCTGAATCAGTTGGAACTGTGACAAAAACAACATCAGTATTCAAGATATGATGCATTGAACCCCTGCCATCAATATCGTATCCTTCAACATCATGGTAGATCGACAAACCATGCACTACAGCAGTTCCAACAGCGCCCAATCCAATAACGCCGATGTTCATTGAGCCTCACCTCTACAGGAATAAAATAGACAATCATCGACTTCATTTTTTAGATTCCTACTCAATGTTTCCTTATCTCGAACGAAAACTACAACACGGTTTCCCATGGATTTCAATTCTCTAACCAAAGGAACAAATCCTCCATCTCCAGATGCTAAAATGAAACAATTGATTGCCGGATATTGGTATGCGATTTTCATCGCTTCCACACACAAATGAAGATCTGCCGCGTTCTTTATGGTCTCATTTTCACCTTTTGTGATCCTCTTTGTATTTGTGAATCTAGGTTCGATTCTGTTTCGATGGAGCACTGAAATCAATTTTCCCTGTGAATCTGAAAAACCTGCAAATGCTAGGCAAGCAGCAATGTTGCCAATCTTCTCACCCTCCTTTCTGAACCAGGAAATATCAATTTTCTCCCTCTTGCCTTTACGAGTATCAAAATTCTCCCAGTCAATCAATAGGGTGGCATTCGGTTTGCTTTCTTGCTCCATATTTGACCCAATGTGAATCCATTATATCTCTGAAATGTAACTAATTTTAATCCAATATCATGTGAAAACTAATTTTTTAGTTGTAAAAATCATTTTATTTCAGACTTATTTATAAATAGTTGCTGAGAAGAGAGAGGCATGAGCACTTATATTGTCCCCGTGGTCCAGAACATTTCATCCTTATCAGCGGCAGTAATTGAAAATTTTAGAGACGATGTGGAGAGTATTATTTTGATCCATTACCAGAAGCCTGGGTCTGATGTAGATGATAACATTAGAAAATTCAAGAATTTTCTTGACAGGTCGTTTCTAGGACCTATTGAAGTTGAGAACTTGAACACATCACCACACCCATACGCCTTGGGTGAGAGTTTCTCTAAGTGGTTGAAGAGAAGATCTGCAAATCACAAAGATGAGAAATTGAAATTGATGTTGTCGCAAGAGTCAGAGATGGGATATTTTGTTGGTTTAAACACCATCTCGTTTGATAGAATATCGTTGCAGTGCTACATTTGTGATCTTTCATCAAACTCCATCACAAGTTCTTCAACTTGGTATGAGCCTGATTCAAAAATCGTATTCGAGCGTCTACCATTGTTCGGCGATATTATCATCGCAAAGGAGTTCCTTGCAAAAAAGAACGCAACTACAAACATCTTCAATCAAATTTGTTCGTGGTATGATGAAGATCGTAGTAGGTTCAATGAAGATGTATGGTTCAAAAATTCTGATATCATACATCATGCAACCATGACTGGCCTTACTTTGCATCCCTCAAATCTCAGCAATCATCTTAGCACACTCCTATCTGTTGAGGAAAAGGCTAGATTAATCGAAGAGGATCCAAAAACAAAACGTCGCTATCGCATTACACCACTCGGGAGAGCATATGGATGGAATAATTAGTCAACATTGAAATCAACCAATTATTCTACTCTGAGTCGTTCTTCTCAACTTCGCTACTCGTTCCAAAAATCGAGTTCATCCACTTCGGAGACCACCAGTTCCACTTACCCATGAGGCGCATCGTTGAAGGAACTACCAGTGCTCGAACAATGGTTGCATCGAGGAAGATTGCCAAAGCCAAACCAAGACCAATTTGTTTCAAAATGACGACCGATGAAAGTCCGAACGCCATGAAGACAACGACCATGATCGCCGCAGCACCTGTGATGAGACGTCCTGTCTTTTGCAACCCATTTGCAACCGCTTGCGTATTGTCTCCAGTAACTTCCCATTCCTCGTGAATTCTAGAAAGCATCAGAACTTCATAATCCATCGATAAACCAAAGACGATACAGAAGATGATTACAGGATTAGTTGTTTCAATCGGTTGCGCAGTAAAATTGAGAAGACTTTCACCGTATCCCCACTGGAACACGAAGACAAGCATACCAAACGTCGCTGAAATTGAGAGAATATTCATCACAATGGCCTTGATTGGGATTATGACGCTACGAACCTGAATAAAGATTAGAACGATTGTTGAAATGAAGATAAACGCCAATGCAATAGGAAGATTTTCTACAATTGCATCTTGAACGTCTAGTGAATATGCTGCAAAACCAGCAACAAGCAATTGACCATCATCACCCATAGATATCTCATCGAGGAAATCACTTCGATCCTCACGCACATCCGCAACAAAGCCACGCCCGTCCTCACCAGTTATTGGGCCATTTAGTGAGAGGACAATGTACGTAACATTGTTTGATAGAAATTGCTCTCGAGCAGCCTCTCGAGCAGAAATTTGCTCTTCGGTGAGAGATTCATTTGATGTATTCCAATAAGCAACAACGGATGATTCGTTCATACTCGGATCTGGTAATGCATAACCAAATGCACTGATGACACGTTCATCATCAATTTGTTCAAGCATCCAATTGTGAGTAGCTCTGAGGTTTTCTTCAGCAAGGGGGTCATGTCCATCAAAATCAATGACTACAAGCGCGACATTCGCTGCACCTATTGGCCACTTCTCGTCCATAAGTTCGAATCCGACTCGAGTCTCATCATCGGGCGGTAACGCTTCACGAGATGCGATTGAAAAGTCTGCATAAAGGAACGGTAATCCAGCACCTAAGAGGATAACTAATGTTGGAATAAGAACTGCCCATGGTTTGTCCATTACGGTTGTTGCAATTTTAGCCCAGATTCCTGTTCCATCATCATTTTCTGTACTAAATGAATAAGGAATTTTTCCAAAGAATACACGATGTCCAAGTATTGCCATTAAAGCTGGAAGGACAACAACAGAGAATATCATCGCCACCGTTACAGCAAGCGTCCCACCTATCCCAAGACTTGGTAGTCCAGTATTTTCAAAGAATAACATACCCATCAAGCCGATAGCAACCGTCACCCCACTGAAGAATACCGCCTTACCTGCTGTTGCAACAGTCATGGCTGTCGATGTCCGTATGTCTCGACCTCGATTCAATTCCTCACGGAACCGATTGACAAGGAAAAGTGAGTAATCTACCGAAACACCGATCCCAATTAGTGTGATGATGTTAAGGGCGTATTGGGTGACATCCATGGTATTGGACAACCATATGGTGACTCCCATTGCAGACAAAACTGTCAGAACTGCAACACCAAACGGTAGCAAAGCAGAGATAACGGTACCGAAAACAATTCCAAGGATGATTACTGTAAGCGGACCAGAAATGATTTCAGCCTTGATCAAATCATCTTGAATACGTGAATCAAAGGTAACATCGATTGCAATTTCACCTGTCCTCCAGGATTCGAACTCATTATCAATTTCAATGGAGTCTTTGTTGTCAGCAAACAATTGTTTTGCTTCTTTTCGTTCTTGGTTGATCGTAATTCGATTCTTTGCCCAGAACCCGTCTTCTCCTTCGTATACGTAATTCTCACGGTCTTCTTCAGAGATATCCCATGAATATTCTATGATTACATCATCCATTGTCGCAAATTCTGCCAGTGCGCTTCTTACGGCATCTCTCCATTGTTCGGAAGAGTCATCCAAAGAGGGGTGATGTACGAGGAAGACGAATCCTTGAGCTTCTTCTTCCTCACCGATGAAGGCATCATCACGCAAGTCAGCAGCTTCTATAGATTCAAGATCTCCCTCACCCCAAGATTCGGCCCAATCCGCTCCAAGAGCGATGAGAGATGACATTCCAATACATGCAATGAGACCTATAGCCAACACCATCTTGCGACGGTCGTAGGTCAATTCTCCGAGTTTGTAGAACAAACGATCCTCTAATAATTTAGGATCGGTTACGGATTCCATGTTCTTTCCGAGGAAAAATGGTTTATCAATTCATGTATTGGATAACCCTCACTTTCCACCGGTCGCACGGCTTGTCGGACCTGGAAGAGGGAGTGATTCGGCCCTATTCTCAATCTTGTTGATAACGAAGTTTTCTTCTCCATCATTATCGGTTGGCTCGGTTGAAATATCAATCTCCATTCCAAAATCACGGAGTGAAGTCTGGTCCTCCGGCAAGCCCATTTCATCGTTGCCTTGAAACAATTTTGCATCGATTGCGTGAGCATATGCTACTTCATCCAGTGCTTCAACTGCTATGTACATCTGACGAGGAAGACCCCCGCTCAAAGGAACAACATGTACCATTTCAGAAGGCAAACGACCATCGAAATTAGAGTAATATGCCATAGTCTCATCTTGCATCACGAAATCGATCTGATACCAGCGGTCATCGTTGAGTTTGGGACGCAAACGGATGTGGACCATAAGACCAACTTCCTCGGCGTCATCAACAATTCCTGCCTGTTTGATCATGGATTCAAACACAGGTCCAAGGAATGTTTTCCCATCATTTTTCAGTTCCTTTGCATGTCGCCCGTATGTGTAAAGAATACGGTTTTCTGCAAAGTCTTGGCGGCAAACAATAACTGTGGTGTCGGAATCTTCTCTCATGCATCTGTAGAAGGATGTCGAGAGTACTTAATCATACTCAGATTGTGAGAATAAACTCACTTAATACAAGCGTTCTTGAGGTAAACATTCCAGCGTCAATTATGGAACAAGCAATTCTGGGTGGTGGATGTTTCTGGTGTGTTGAAGGAGCATTCAAGCGAATCAATGGAGTACAATCGGCATTGCCCGGATATGCAGGTGGTAAGAGGCCCAACCCCTCCTACGAAGAAGTATGCAGCGGCACTACCGGTCATGCTGAAATCGTAATCATCGATTATGATCCAAGTATCATCTCATTCGAAACGATTCTTGAAGTGTTTTTTACAGTTCATGATCCAACCCAACTCAATCGTCAAGGCAACGATGTCGGAACCCAATACAGAAGTTGCATAATGCCTACAAACGCTGAGCAAAAAGAGAAAGCCATTGCTACCATCCAATCATTCAGCTCAGTCTTCGACAAACCAATCGTAACAACCATTGAGGAATCTAAAAACCTCACAATAGCAGAAACGTACCACCACGATTACTATGCGCGAAACCCAAATCAGGGATACTGTGCCATGGTCGTAGGTCCGAAACTCGCCAAAGTCCGAAAGAAACACGCTCATTTGTACAAGTGATTCACTAGAAGACGACGACGCGAGGTTGAAAGAGTGATTTCTTGTCGGGGCTTCATGGTCAATGGAATCTTTCAACCTCCAACGCCTCATAACGAACCTGTCAAGGGGTATGTTCGAGGGTCTTCTGAACGTGCTGAACTAGAAGCAGAACTAGCCCGTCAAATGTCGGAAGTTATCGAAATTCCATGCATCATCAATGGTGAAGAAGTATGGACGAATGATGTTGTTGAACAGGTTATGCCACATAATCACGGTCATGTTCTTGCACGAGTGCATCTCGCAGGTGAAAAAGAAGTTCGAGATGCAATTCAAGCGTCACTTGACGCACACAAATCGTGGTCGACAATGCCATGGGAAGCACGTGGAGCGATTTTCTTGAAAGCCTCAACCATGCTTGCCGGTAGTCGACGTCAAGAAATCAATGCTTCAACCATGCTCAATCAGTCAAAAACCTGTCATCAAGCAGAAATCGATTCAGCATGTGAATTGATTGATTTCTGGCGATTCAATGTTGACTATGCTCGCCAAATCTATGAAGACCTTCAACCACCTATCTCACCAGAAGGTGTTTGGAACCAAAGTGAAATCAGGCCTTTGGAAGGTTTCGTCTTTTCCGTGACTCCATTCAATTTTACAAGCATTGCAGGAAATCTTCCATCATGTGCAGCCATCATGGGCAACACAGGCGTTTGGAAACCAAGTCGCAACTCATATGTCTCGAATTATCGAATCATGAAACTCATGATGGATGCTGGACTTCCAGCAGGTGTCATCAATTTCATCCCAGGTCGTGCAGCGGTTGTTGGCGATATTTGTATGTCCCACCCAGATCTTGCTGGAATTCATTTTACTGGGTCAACTGCAGTCTTCAGAAAGTTGTGGCGTGATATTGCCAACAACCTGGAAAACCTTCGTAGTTACCCGCGAATCGTTGGAGAAACGGGTGGAAAGGATTTCATCGTCGCCCATCCAAATTGCGATGAAGAGGCACTGATTGTAGCGCTACTTCGCGGTGCATTTGAATTCCAAGGCCAGAAGTGTTCTGCTGCAAGCAGAGCTTACATCCCACAATCTGTCTGGGACCGAATCGAAGCAAAGTATGTTGAAGAAGTTGGAAAAATCACCATGGGCGATGTTGCTGATTTCAGTACCTTTATTGGAGCAGTTATTGACAAGAAATCGTTTGACAACATCACTGGATACATTGACCGTGCGCATGCAGACCAAGGTTGTTCGATTGTTACCGGTGGCAATTACGATGGTTCCACTGGCTACTTCATCGAACCAACAACGATTGTATGCTCGGATCCAATGTATGAATCCATGCAGGAAGAAATCTTTGGCCCTGTCCTTTCGATTCACGTCTACGAGGATGACAAGTTCGAAGAAATCCTAACCATTTGTGATTCGACTTCCGAATACGCGCTCACAGGATCGATTTTTGCAACCAACCGTGAAGATATTGAGGTTGCAAAGGATGCTCTCCGATTCAGTGCTGGTAACTTCTACATCAACGACAAGCCAACCGGTGCTGTTGTAGGTCAACAACCGTTTGGTGGAGCACGTGGAAGCGGAACCAACGATAAAGCTGGAAGCCCACTAAACCTTCTTCGTTGGGTTTCGCCAAGATCTATCAAGGAAACGTTTACGCCACCAAGAAACTGGGGCTATGGTTTCCTCGAGTGATTTTACTAACGACCTTAAATTTCTAAGTTAAGCAATGCAGATGAACTGTTTTTTACTAGCGAACACTTATTGAATACAAGGCATAGGAGCAATCCCGCAATGATGAGTGCTCGAAGCCGACTGCTGTTTCCGTGAAGACTGATGGGCGAACTGAGCGGGACTCCTTAGCGAGTGATTCGACCCACTAAGAGCCCTTTGATTTGCTGATATCAGAGCAATGGGCATTCGGATAGACCCTCTGATTATATCCAAATTCAATTTGGCAGGGGATTGAATTTGATATCTGGTCTGTCGTGTACGCTGTTCAAGACGTGACAATTGTCTGAGCAAAGGGTA
>DAKS01000008.1:0-5910 GCA_002499195.1 Euryarchaeota archaeon UBA443 | reverse complement strand
TACCCTCTGCCAACCCATTGTTCATGTAGGTCCAGTTGGCTCGTATATCCATGCAGGGGTCTATTGAATCCTCAACATCGCACCTGCAATCTGAATCAAGATGGAGTAGCGTCGCAAGGATGCTAGGTATTGTTATTCTGTTGTGGGTTCTCGCTCAATTCATCATTTTGATTGCAGCCGGATTCCTTGATGGGGATCTCGATGGTGATTTTGGTCCACTTGATGGTGCACTGATTATCGCAGGCACACTTTGTTCCGCACCACTGGTTGTACTCCTTTTGTTCATGCGAAGACCGAAACTCGAACATCTGATCATTGCAGAACCGACTATGCAAGGTCAACATGTTCATTCGCTTCCAAATTCGAAAATCCTTCAAACCCCTGTACCAACACGAATCCGACAATTCATCATTCGATCAAGACATCCACTTCGCGTTCCTGTTGCCAAACATTTGTGGATGTTGTTTCTAGGTGGGGTCATAATCTCATCGATTGCATTCGCTCCACTTTTGATAGATTCCTCAAACATAGGATATATTCTCCTTGCATTGTTTGTAGCAATTCCAGCATGGTTAGTCGGCTTCTCAACCCCTGTCTTTGCTTGGTGGAGCTTTTCATCATCGCGATTTCATTTGTCTACAACTCGACAACAGGGCGAAGCGATGCTTATTGCAGGAATGCTCTCGACATTCCCTGCACTCATTATCAATTCCTTCATCGCACCAGGTGCCGTACTGTTTATCTCTGGTGGACAAGCATCCTATACACTGATTGAGAACATTACCGTCATCATTTCAGCACCTGTAGGTGAAGAAATCTGTAAAGCATTGGCCGTCTTTTCGCTCGCTGGTTTAATCGACTCAAAGAAGAGGGGCTTCCAAGTTGGATTCACTGTTGGCCTCGGTTTTGCTCTTCTTGAGAACTTGCAGTACATTTTGATTAGTCTGTTTGCAGGAGAATTGATGGCGGTATCTTATGGATTTACGACGGTTGTAAGAGGCATTGGTTCGATTCCCGGACACGCCCTGTGGACTGCATGCAGTGGTTATGCAATCGGACATATACTTGAACAAAGAAAACAACCAAACCAAATTCCAGATGTAAAGCAATGGGATCTTGTTAATCCATTGGCTGCAGAAACAAGCAACCCATACATGAATCCAGAACAATATATGCGGAATTCCTTGTTTTCAAAATCGTCGAATCTACAACTCCCTACCTCGTTGCCTGTAATGCTCGGTATCGCAATGTTTGGACATGCATTTTGGAATGGAAGTTCTGTTTTGATGTCGTATGTCGCAAGAAGTGTCGATCCTGTTGTCGGCCTTGTATTGGATCTGACTTGGATAGCCATCCTCATTACCCTACTTTGGATCATTGGACGCTTTGTCATTGCTGCAGCGATGGAGGAATAGATTAGATTTCAAAATCGCATTCTCAACAGGTATATGCATAGCAAAGAACAAAACTAATCACTTTGGCTCGGACATGAGGGCTTACAATGGATTTCACCTCTGGTGGTTTCGTTTCCGGTAACATCGTCGTCACGATGATGCTTATCATTGGACTTGTAGCAGCCTCGTTACGGGCCCGTATTCTAGACAAAAATGGTGTCATTGCTGCAGCCTTACTCGGCTTCTTTGTTGGATGTCTTGGACATTGGACTTGGTTGCTGTTATTGCTTTGTTTCTTATTGAGTAGCCACATAGCGACAAAATGGCGATTTGAAGAAAAGACTGAACGCGGATTGAATGAATCATCCGATGGACATCGTGGTTGGATCAACGTTGCAGCCAACGGAGGAATGCCCGCACTAGTTGCACTTATTGCATTTATCGCCGAGGACTGGGATAATGGTTTGTGGATGTTTGCTGCAGCAGTAGCGGTTGCAACTTCAGACACATGGGCCAGCGAAATAGGATGTCTCGATAATAGAGTCCGCATGATTACAACACTCAAGCCGTGTGAAGCGGGTGTAAATGGTGGATTTTCACCGAATGGACAACTTGCTGCTGCTTTGGGAGGAATTCTGATCGGAATCAGTGCCCTAGTTGCGAATATGGTGATGTTCTCATCAAACGTAAGCGATAGTATGGTACTCGCAGGAATCGTTGCAGGCCTAGGTTTCCTTGGTTGTCAAATCGATAGCGTACTCGGTGCAGTTCTCGAAAATCGAGGGTTTCTGACGAAAGGATCGGTTAACGCACTCTCCATTATTGCTGGTGTTGGACTGATGTGGTTCTACTTGGGAACACCGATGTAAATAGCCGCCGACTTCATGAACTGGTTCACACTCAGCGTGTCATGCGCCATCGCCACGTAATAGCCGTGTTGCTCATGGCGTTGTTTTTCTCAGGAATTGCGCTTACAACCGTTCAAGGTATTGACAATGTCACCTATGAACCCGGCTATGTTGAGTGGGAGATGGACATTGAGCAACGACTCTATGTCGAGGGAGAAGATGCTGAAACATCTGTTCTTCAACGGGAAAGACCGGACGCAACCCTCGCATTCCAAGACGTTGGACCGAACGCTGGGATGATGCCCATTTTCTCGTTGACATCCGAGCCAATTGTTAATTCAATGAAAGGTACCATCAACATGTCAACCTACTTTAGTGCATATCTTGTTCCGCAAGCTGGTTTTGCTCAACCGACTCAGTGTTCCAATCCAAGCAACCCATTTACACCAGGTGAAGATTCAACGACGTTGTTGATGACTGTCAGTATCTCAGGAACACAAGTCTACGAGTCAACGAAAACTCACATTCTTGAAACTGTTGCTTCAAACGATCCAATGAATTTCTCTGGCGATATCGTCATGATGGATATCGACTTGAGTGCAGGAGATACATTCTCAATTTCGCTAAGCGCTGAACATCTGTGTGAAGGGACTCTCGCCCGTGTGCAATGGGGTGGATTCGAAACCAATGCAGGTGGAATAATCATGACCGGAAAGGTCTACGAGCCATCTGCAAGTATTCGTATAGATTCATCTCGCCGAGCACACATCGAATTCCTCCCAATTCTTCCATGGGGTGTCGATGATGTTCTCATTGACGGCAATGGAGACCCATCTGTTTCTTGGGTTCTACGTGGACCGCTTGATGATGATGAGAAGACAAATCGTGATCGAGACATGGTAATGGAAAGTTCGATCGGCCGAATTAGAATGGAACGTAGCCTTGGAAATAATGAAACAGCATGGATATGGACGGGTAAAGCAGTCTTGCAAAAGGGAACTTCTAATCTCGAAGTTTGTGTCAAAACAACGAGTGGCAATCCTAATGCAGATTGCCATGCTTTCGGTATCATTCGCTTTGAAGTATATTCAGAATCCGATGGTTTTGCAAGTGCAGGATTGTGGTTGAGTTTATCGACGATTGTATGTTTCATCGGCTTTGTATACAAGGGATTCAATGCGGAAGACCCTCTTCCTCTACCCATCCTTATCGCCTTGTTGTTGATGATGCTATTGATGCTCCCTGTTGGGTTTTCCCAAAACAATCTCAATACTGAAGCGCAACTCAATGATAACGCTTTGTTGGTTGATGCTGAATTAAAGTCGAATGGTGCAGAATTTATAACTCTCTCAGAATTGATGGGTGACTCCAAAGTTTTAGCCATTGGAGTAATTGCTCCCGGCTCTGAATCTGCTCAAGATCAGGCCAATGAGCTTGGTTTATTGCTCGGTCAACGCGATGATGTCGCTGTTGTTCAAATCGTGATTGGAGACGATTCAATGATGAGCGATGTAGATGCCTACCGTTCATCCATCAACAGCAGTTGGCCAATAGTTCTGGATTACAATCAAGAATTCGTTTCAACCTCACCAACTGGAAACGCAGATTCCTTGGTCATTGTTGACAAGAGTATGCATGTAACATGGAGTCAATCACCGACTGGTGGTGCAAAGGCCATGAATGATGCAATTGAAGCAATTGATGGAGGTGGCCCAACAAGTCTTGGAACCTACTTCTCAATTCTCTTCCCAACTGGTTTGTTCCTAGTGTTCCTTGCACTTCCTCGTCAAGGATGGACAAAGCCGGAGGAACCTTTGCCACCAGGAGCACTTTGGGCAAGCATTGTCCTTGCTGGCGGATTGGGTGCTTTGTTGGTTCACCTTCCGGCTCTCCTTCTCAGCATACTCCCTGTCAGCACATCAATTTCCCACATTGTTTCAGTGATTATTCTCCTATGGTTCGTCTTTATGTGTGCAATGACGTTACGAAGAGGAGCACCATTCGAAGCCGATTTCTTGGGATCATTCATTCATGGTCGAATGCCCGAATCTTTTCAAGCTTGGCGGCCTAAAAAAGACATGCAACGCGATGTATTCCTTGGTATCTTCATAGGATGGTTGTCTTGGATGGCAGATCCTGGTTTAGTGGCACAGGGCGTTGGTGCTGCTGCACTTAACGGAGGAATGGGAATTTTCTTTGCGATACTTCTGCTTCTTGGAAACGTTCTGATGGCAGGACTAGCAATTCTCATTCTGCGATTTATTGCATCGTGGGGAGGGCCGTTCTCAAACATCTTCGGTCGTGTTGGCGCTGATACATTCGCTCGTTTCATGGGACTTGTTCTTATTCCGATCAGCATATGGGCAACCACCAATGGTGTTCTTGCAATAATGTCGATCGGTGTATTCTAGAGAATCATTGAAGAGGGTTGATGCAATCTTTACGGAATATGTTCCCGTATCAACCGACTTGGTCAAATACCAGAATCAACTTGCTGCAGCGCTGTTCTAGGGCATTTGTATTGCGCTATGGACTAGCCCAAATCTCGAGCAATCATCCGCAAGGACAATTGCTTTCTGAAGCTTTTCGGATTCAAACGCCTTGGATTCTCATGCATCAAACCATACGCGATGTCGTGCTTGATTATGTTGAAGATTATACCAATGGAACCGTATGGTCGCAAGGACTTATTCGTGTTCGATTCAAAAAGGACTACACAAGAGCAATACTTGGCCGCAATAAAATAATTGAGAGTTTACAAAATTATGATTTAGATTCATCGTTTTTCCAAATTACTTATCCTGAAGATCATCTTATCAAGATGGGAGTTGAAATTTGCATTAACATTCTTCAGCATAAGGTCATGTTAGAACTTCTAAGTGATGGTTCTATAGAAAGAAAGGAGCCAACAAATTCTATCGTAAAGCAGAAGGTTCGATTGTATTGCTCACCCGATTTAATTCATCATGGAAAGAACGGGACAACACTAGTCAAGTTACATCTCTATGGGAGGCTATCTGCATATGAGAGAATTAATCAGGCATCTCTGCTTCAATTGTATGGCAATGCTGATTCAACAGTTATCCAGTTCACACTGGAACGACGAAAATGGTACATCCACAAAACCAAGCCTGTTGCAAAACAGGTCAAGCAGGCATTGGATCTCGTTCATCAGGACATCAAGCATATGGAAACTTCATTTTCAAACGTAAACAAGAACAACGATTTGACAAAAGTTCCATTGGCTGATACATATCGATCTTGCATGCATTGCAATGTTCGATTCATGTGTCCATCGAGACATGGCTATGAAAATGCAAAGGCAGAACAACTCACATTGATGTGTGAATGAAAAAATTCACGATATTGATCCAAATAGTGTGAGCATATCGACAATTGAAATTTCAGATGTTGCCATTCGCACCAAGTAATACATTGCTCCGAGCATCAATGCTGCACGAGCATAATCTGGTAAGTGTGATGAAGCTTCTGCAGCATAGAAAAACAAACCAGCCCCAAGACCTATCGTACCGAACAACATGAATAGAGAAGATATTGCCTCCAAGTTTTGAACGCTATCGTTGTATTCATCAATTGCCTCTTGATATCCTTCAAAAGAAAAATCTTCAGAATCTGGTGCCTCTTTTTGTTCAGCCATGAAATTTAAA
>DAKS01000018.1:10160-103382 GCA_002499195.1 Euryarchaeota archaeon UBA443 | reverse complement strand
TGCGAAGCATTTGTTGCGCATAGGGCAATTCGAATTATAGGGAAGCAATCTTCAACATGTATCCAAGCAATGATTCGTTGCATGAATCACATTGTAAGCGAAGGTATCGCGGATCGAAGTACAAGTGATGAAATAATCTCAATATCGCAAGAATTCACTAGTTCAAGTTGGTTGTCGGTGGTTCAATCAACATTGGATAGCCCACTTCGAAAATCAATCTGAGAAGTACTTTGCCTCCAATTCGTCTAGTCCAGTTAGCTGTCTGATTCTAAACAATGCAATAGTTCGCTCTTGGCTATCTGAAATGCTTTCGATGACATATCTCTCAAGTTCGGTTGCTCGACGAATTTTTTCTTCGATTTTCCGATACTCAGAATAAATTTGTTCATCATCCTCTAGGTACAGAGTTGCTTCGATATCGGAAGTATCCAAACCCATCCTTCTCCATTGAAGGATACGGCGTTGTAATATTTGTTTGGTGAAGCCAGAGCGCGGTAAACGTGTTAAGAATACTAACTTGGGCGTTCCATCGTCGTTTAAGTCAATTTCAAGTTGAACGGAATCAACGGCTTCTCCTGGTAACGAGGCATCAGAATCCTCCAACACAGTATGGGTGACTTGTTGAATCTCGAGTAATGGTGCTTCTCGATAAAAACGGGATAATTCACGCTTTTCAAAACTGTTTTTTGAAATCGATATCAATATCGACCATTCACTCATTGACACTTTTTCCGATAGCGCACGAAGCATTGAATGAACTGCGTCGAAACCATGAAGCGAAACTAACCACTCAATACCTTCGAAGAAGATACTTCCTTGATCCGAATCGATGGTTGATTCAACAAAGTGATTTATTTTCTCCAAACTCGGTTCAAGGACACCGGGATTCTGAGTTGCCGTCAACCAATAACATCGTATTTCAGATATATCAAGTAAATCTATGAGCCTGGATTGTGGATAGCGAGAGATGAATATTTGTTGACCATTTTCATGTTCAAACCGATCAAAATTCTCGATGAAGTCCTCTGTGTTTTCAGCTTGGATTGAGTGAATCCTGCCTGACATAGAACGTCCCTCCAGTGTCTCCTCGTTGACGAAGATAAATAGGTTTCATCGTGAAAATGACCATCAATCATTATATTCGCTCATGTATTGGTAGACATCGGTGACAAACTATGTCGGATGAAAATGAAGAAGTTGCTATGGCTGAATGTGGCTCTTGTCGAGCTATTGTTCCTATTGACTCAAGCGAGTGCCCAGAGTGTGGAATTTCTTTTTCAGGAGTTTCGGATGAGGCATTAGGAGAGTGTGGTGCATGTAATGCACTGGTCCCTCTTGATTCGACAAAATGTCCAGAGTGTGGGGTTGTATTCGTAGCTGATGACGTTGTTGACGTCCTACGTAATTGGATGGCAAACAACAAAATGGATGTTAAGACACTGTTTGGAAGATTCGATACTAACGATGACAACATGATCGATTCCAGTGAACTCAAGGATGGCCTTCTTTCACTAAATCTCGCAGACCTGCCTCCATCGCAAGTCGATCGATTGATCGAAGCAATTGATGAGGATGGAGACAGTTTAATCGATTTACAGGAACTTCAATCCATCATCGGTGGTGAAGAACTTGAAGATGCAGAAGAAGAATCCGTTGCAGAAGAAGAGACTGAAGAAGAAAGCAGCCTCAAATACAACGAAAACGTACTCTCCAAAGTAATGGAATCCAGCGATATTGATGAGTCTGACAAAGATGCATTCCTTGTATTTGCTCAAGATTTCAACGCAGATGGTAATGAATACCTAAAGAAGGAAGAATTGCAAGCAGCAGCAGACGCCTGGAATGCTCAAACCGAATCTGAGGAGCCTGAAACTAATTCTGTCGAAGAAGAATTGACTGAAGAGGAAGTTGAGGACGAGGAATCGGTTATTGAAGATGCGGAAGAAGAATCTGATGAATTGGATGATGACGAATCTGATGATGACGAATCTGATGATGAAGAAACTGATGATGACGAATCTGATGATGAAGAAACTACATCCGAAGACCCCACCCCTGATGAATTATTCCTGACTCTTGCTGAAGCGATTGCTGAACAAGGATTGACTATTAGAGAAGTCTTCGAGTCAATGGATGCTGATCTAGATGGTCAAATAAGTGGCCCAGAGCTACAAAAAGGCATTGAAGACATACTAGGTGACAGTTTGCCTCCGGCAACTGTATTCGCAATTCTAGGCGTTATCGATGAGGATGATGATGGTAACATCGATCCTATGGAATTGATTCAATCCATTGAAAAACTGGATCTCGGAATCGAATCAGATCGGCCATCGTCAGAAGAAAAGGGTAGAACAAGCAGCGAAATTATTGAACAACTCCTTAGCATAATCGATGAGGAGGACCTTTCTTTATCCACTGCATTTGGTAATCTCGATGATGATGGAAATCGTATGGTGTCGAGGGATGAACTCATCTCAAAATTGGATGGGATGCTAGCCGAAGGACTTACAGAAACCGAAGCCGATGAATTGATTGATTCAATGGATACTGATGGTGATGGAAACATCGACATGGTTGAGTTTGTTACTGCTATTGAAAAGCATGAAGATGGAATCGCGACCATTGATGATGAAGAAGCGGAGACTGTTAAGACATTCCCAAGTGAATGGCAATCCAAGGCGATGTCAAAGAAATGGCATGATGTATTTTGGCCATTAATTCACACATCATTTGCAATTCTTATCGTAGGATTACTCGTCAATGGACTATTCCCACTTGTAGATGGGGCAGGTGGAATGGTTGAACTAGACATTCGTTCCGATTATGCACAAACAGAGTGGCAAATGGATGATGGTGATATCATAAGTGAAGGCGAAGCCTACCCCTGTGATCCTGAAATTCAAGAAGGAGAATGTAAGAATTCATTGACTCCATTAGCTGGGAAGGCCTTA
Source organism: Euryarchaeota archaeon UBA443 (assembly GCA_002499195.1). Classification (GTDB taxonomy): domain Archaea; phylum Thermoplasmatota; class Poseidoniia; order Poseidoniales; family Poseidoniaceae; genus MGIIa-L2. The sequence continues at coordinate 100,431 of DAKS01000018.1, read as the reverse complement.
TCAATGCCAGGTGGTTTCTATTGGGATGCTATTCTACTCATGACATTAGCCGGAGTTGGACTCATATGGAGTCTATACACGCACTTGATCCTTGCACCTGGATGGCGAGCTCGTGTCAAAGCAATGAAGGATGTTGACGAAGAGCGTGCTGAAGTTCAAGAAGCAATCGATGAAGATGATTCTGAGGATGAAGAACAAGTCGATGAAGAAGAATCAGAAGAACACAGCGAAGATGAAACTGATGAAGAATCCAAGGAATCGGAAGATGAAGAATTTGATGTTGGATCATTCGTAGGACTCGAAATCGATGGCGAAGATTATTACGGAACGATCATTGAATTTGATGATGATGAAGGTACTGTCGTTATTGAAGAAGATGAAACAGGTGATGAAATCGTCGGATATCAAGATGAAATGTTCATCCCTGAGGAATGATTTTGAGTAGCGACCCATTGTTTACTTTATTGTCTTCAGTACGCTGCCCATCGTGTGGTACAATTGAATCGAAAGGGACTTCGAAGTGTCCAGAATGTGGGCTATTCCATTCCGCGTTACCGCTGGAAGATAGGAAAGTACCAGATTCATCTGAACGCCCCCCTCCTAGAGAAATTGATCCTTCAGCATATTCCTTATCAGCAAGTGCAAAATTGGTATCCGAATCATTCGATGAGACCAATGAAATAAGATCATGGACTGGAGGAAATACGGATTTCTCAGAACTTGAAGATGAACTACCTCTAGAAAAATCAACTAATTCTGCTGAAGAAAGTGGCTAATTGATAGATGTGGAATAATTATCTGTAAAATGATTAATTTACAATTGCTAGAGAAGTGTAATAACCGCTTATCATTGGTGGGCTCGGAGAGAATCGAACTCTCGATCTTTGCCATGTCAAGGCAACGTCATAACCCCTAGACCACGAGCCCTAGGTAATCTTCCCACCATAGACGCGTATTTATTCACATCGGTGAGATACTTGTGGCATCAAGAGATGATCTTAGAAATTTTACCAGTGCATCCAGCTTGGGAACACGTTCCAGCGAATCGGGTGCGCCCATTGGCCATCTTGATTTCTTTACCGTTAACAATCGGACCATATGTCTTGCACTTCAGGCAAAAACCTTCAATCGAAGTCATAACTCGTGGCTATCCAAGGAACTGTATGAACTCTTTGGCCAACAAATTGCATAAATCCACCTTTTACCCCCTACTTTTTGCAATGAAAATGTGATTCTTTGACAAATAAGAGACTATTCATTTAGGAAATCGACGTACTGCATGCTGATTTTGAATTCTTGTGCCTAAACTAGTTCCATCCAAATCCCACTAATGTCGTATAACTACCATTATACGACGTTATGCAGTACTATTTTTCGCTCGATTTGAACTGATTAAGGAATTGTACCTCATCAACTTCGAAAATACCAACCAATGGAGGACCGCTCATGAATGATTCAAGTGGACCGTGTTCTGGATCTAGTTTGTCAGTAACTATTTTTGATACTGATTTCAGATGCTTTCGTGATTTGTACAATGTTTGAACGAGGAATAGAGGTTGTCCATCAACTGATCTTGCAGCCCATGCCAACAGACACCCCTCTTGTCTACGTTTAAGCTCCTGGTGAGAATTTAAGATTCTTAGAAAACGAGCATCGACCTTCTTGTGAGATGAACAAACAACAGTTTCCAACCATGCCATGATAATCACTTAATTACTATTTGAATAAATTTTCACTATTTATTTTTAAAGAAGAGGGCAATTCAAAATTCAATATAGTTCCCCTCGAGACATATTGAGTGAATAGGTGAAGACGATGGAGTCATACACCAACTTTCCCAGTGCTTGCTTTTCAAAATATTGAAATTTGCAATCGATCCCTTTTTGATTATTCCATGTTCTAATTCATCAGATCGAGGAGTGGATTTTGCAGCTTCCCTCGTAACGCTTGCGAGAGCATCGAATGGATTCATGCCATTACGTTGAACTGCTAGCGAACCCACAAACGGAATACTGTTGATGTAACAATTTGGATTGAAGTCTGTTGCCATTGTAAATGGAATCCCTTCTCCTTGAACTGCAGCAAAATTTGGCCATTCATCTCCATTGCAGTAAGGAGTACCCGGTAGGAATCCAGTCATGACTCCTGCATCCTTCATTTTGAGACGTGTATCCATTGAAGTGTGATGTGCATGATCAGCAGTTCGAACACCTAAATCTGCTGCTAGTTCTCCTCCACCCCCATCCTTGAATTCATCAACATGCATCCTCAAATCTAGACCACCCTGGCGAGAAGATCGCAAAATATCCTCTGATTGTTCCACTGAAAACCACCCTGGTTCACAAAATACGTCAGCAGACTCTGCTAGATTCGAATCTAGGACCTTCGGTAATTGATCAGAGAGTATTTCTTCAGTATACGAATCATAGGTGTGTCCAGGAGTTACCGCATGAGCTCCCATCCATGTGGAATGAATTGATGGCAGATTTTGTTCCTTTTTCAAATCATCAACAATTGATAACAATCGCAACTCATGTTCTGTTGACAAACCATAGCCAGACTTTGCTTCCATGAAGGTCGTTCCGTTACGCAATGCCTCATTCAGGCGATTAATACCTATACGATGTAATTCTTTCTCACTTGCTTTACGCGTCTGGCGAACAGTCTCCATAATCCCTCCACCCATGTTAGCAATTTCAGCATAGGTCTTCCCTTGCATCCGTAAATTGTGTTCATTAAATCGATCGCCTGCCCACAATAGATGGTTATGTGCGTCGATGAATCCAGGCACTATTGCTCGGCCGCCGACATCGACAAATTTTGCATCCGACGATTCAAACTCATCTATTGAATCCACTATATTTTCTATTAAATTATTATTTACAATAATACTTTTTTCAACAAGTAATGAATCATTTTCATCCATTGTTTGGATGGAACCAATGTTGTAGAATATGGTTCGCATGTAGGGTGCTAGAAGTGAGAGTTGAAGAACAATCGCATGTTCGGTTGTCCATGGACGAAGGGAAGTGGACCATAGGCATTGAGTCTACTGCACACACATTTTCATTTGGACTCGTGGATTCTGATGGTATACCTTACCCATCCGTGGGTGATACGATTAAACCACTCGAAGGAGGAATTCATCCTCGTGAAGCAGCAGATCACCACCGTGATTATGCAGCTGATTTGTTTAATCGTATTCTTCAATCACAACAACTGAACGCTTCCGACATTGGGGCAATTGCTTATTCTCAGGGCCCTGGATTAGGGCCCTGTCTAAGAATTGGTGCTTCTGTTGCTCGCACATTAGCAAGCAAGTTAGATGTCCCATTGATTGGAGTTAATCACTGTGTTGCTCATATCGAAATTGGTCGGCAGCAATGTGATTGTGACGACCCAGTGTTGCTCTATGTAAGTGGTGGAAATACTCAAGTTATTGCTAAACTACAAGGTAAATATCGTGTCTTGGGGGAAACCTTGGATATTGGTATTGGTAATATGCTTGACAAATTTGCTCGACAGCAAGGAATTCCATTCCCTGGAGGGCCAGTCATCGAAAAACTAGCAAAGGAATACATCGACGATAATCCAAATGCAACACTAGATGGACTGGAATTGCCATATCCTGTTCGCGGAATGGACTTGGCTTTTTCAGGGATCCTAACCGCCGCACAACGCCTTATTGAGAAAGGTCACTCGCTTGGCGCCGTATGTTGGTCTCTTCAAGAGCATGCATTTGCAGCATGTATCGAAGTTGCTGAACGCGCACTCGCACATAGCGGTAAGAAAGAGGTTCTACTTGGTGGAGGAGTTGCATGCAATAACAGGTTACGTGAAATGTCTACATTGATGGCTATTGAACGAGAATCAACCTCTCACGCACCACCGCGAATGTATTGTATAGACAATGGGACGATGATTGGGTTGCTCGGTTATATCGAATTACGCAATGGTCGAAAAACACCTTTTGAAACCAGTGGAATTGATCAATATATGCGAACTGACGACACTGTTGTTACATGGAGTTAGTCGAAAACAGCGGATTGTTTTTAACAAGTCGGCATTGAGAATCAGTTACTGGGGGATTAAGAATTCGAGACCGACGCAGGAAACCGGATGAGCCTTTCAATCCATTTGCTGCGAATGCAAATCAAGTCCGCCAGAAAAAACGTAGCACACGCAGTGCTACAAATGCCCCAAGTCAACCAGGTCATGGTCGAGCTGAATCCCGACAAAATGTTGATGCGGACGAACTTCGAAAGAAACAAGAGGAAGCACGCAGAAGGCTAGGGGCTCAGGTCGAATCTGCAGCACCATCTGTTCAGAAGCCTACCGTTGATGCAAGCAGCTTAAACCGATCAACTTCAAAGGAAAATGTCCAGCAAGTTTCTCGAGCGGATCGGCTTGCAGAACTACGAAAACAATCACAAGAATCTGTAAAGAAAACAGAATCTATACTAGAACCCTCAACTCCAGAGGTATCTGCACCAGAACCTTCTGTTGAAAAAGAGGCAAAAGTTGAGGTTACTGTCAGCCCCACTGTTGGTGAGGAAATCGAACCAGTTGCTGATGAAGTAGTAGAAGAAATCACATCAACAAAGAATGTATTCAAAGAAATCGTTACCCAAACCCCGAAGAAACGTGACAATCGTCGGCGACGACGTTCAAGGTATGATGATTCGGGAGGTGGCCGTCAACCCAAGGTCAAGAAACTAAATCGTCAACGATACAACGATTACAAATACGCTGCCCGTGATATTCTTGATGATGAGACTGTTGCAGAGGAGCATCGATCGAACCTTCTCGGGCAAATTTGGGCAAAGGGCGAAAGGATTGGAGTTCAAGCAACATTGGAATTCATTGAAGAAAAGCAAGAACAACTCATCATAAATGAAGATGTAGCCCAACGATTAAGGGACCTAGTGAAGGTACTTACTACAAGGAGATAAAATCATGCCAACAATTGAGAAGGATGCAGTTGCATCAGTACATTACACAGGCACATTACCAGAAAGCGGAGAAGTTTTTGATAGCAGTGAAGGACGAGACCCTCTCACATTTCTTGTCGGTCACAAACAAATGATTCCAGGATTTGAAGAGGAGCTTATGGGTGCAGAAAAAGGGGAGAGGCGTACTTTTACACTCGAACCAGAACGTGCTTACGGGCCAAAGATTGCAGAGGCAATCCAGCAAATCCCTTCTGAAATGTTTGGAGAGATTACACCTGAGCCAGGCATGACCTTAATGTCTGACGTTGGCCCATTCAATGTCGTTTCGGTCGATGGAGATACAGTCACAGTAGATTTCAATCACAAACTTGCAGGAGAAACATTGCAATTCAGTGTCGAAGTTGTTGATGTTCGAGCAGCATCAGAAGAAGAGCTGGCTCATGGGCATGCACATGGCCCTGACGACAATGAGCATTGAAAGATGCGAGGCTTGATGAATCGTCTTTGCATGGATAAGGCATGGTGGAATTGAGAAAGTCAACGTGGGAGACCCTTGGTGGTTTACCAATTCCGGCTTTTCATGCTCCAGATGGATCTATGGAAAAGCCAGGTAGTCCGCCCTATACACGTGGAATTCACGAGAACATGTATCGGTCCAGATTGTGGACTATGCGTCAATATGCTGGGTTTTCCTCCGCTAAAGAAACAAATGAACGATTTCGTTTATTGCTTGATCGTGGACAGAAAGGCCTCTCTGTAGCATTTGATCTACCTACACAACTTGGACTTGATGCGGATGATCCGTTAAGTGAAGGTGAGGTTGGAAAGGTCGGTGTATCAATTTCATGCCTCCAAGACATGCGTGATTTGTTCGCAAATATACCTCTCGACAAAGTATCTACTTCAATGACCATCAATGCACCTGCTATGGTTTTACTGGCCATGTATTGTGTTGTGGCTGAAGAACAAGGCGTAACAAGTGAGAAAATTTCAGGTACGATTCAAAATGATATTCTTAAGGAATATATTGCGAGAGGAACCTATGTTTTTCCTCCTCTTCATTCTATGCGATTGATCACGGACATATTCGAATATTGTTCAAACAATATACCTAAGTGGAACACTATTTCAATCTCAGGATATCACATAAGAGAAGCCGGTTCAACTGCAGTTCAAGAGTTAGCGTTTACCTTATCCAATGCATTAGCATACGTCGATTCAGCATGCAAAAAAGGTTTAGAGGTCGATACATTCGCACCGAGGCTATCATTTTTCTTCAATTGCCACAATGATTTTCTTGAGGAAATTTCGAAGTTTAGAGCTGCTCGTCGTTTGTGGCATGACCTCATGGTTGATCGATATGCTCCTAATAATCCACGCTCCACTCAGTTACGTTTCCATACACAAGTTGCTGGCGTATCCTTAACTGCACAACAACCATTGAATAATGTTAGTCGAGTAACAATCCAAGCACTCGCTGCAGTATGCGGGGGTACACAAAGCCTCCATACCAATAGTTATGATGAGGCATTAGGACTTCCAACAGAAGAAAGTGCAACAATTGCATTGCGTACACAACAAATCATTGCAGAAGAATCCGGCGTTGCAGATGTTGTTGATCCATTTGCTGGCTCATATCATATCGAATCTCTGACCGATGAAATTTATACAAGAGCCAAGGACGAAATAAACAAAATCGATTCCATGGGTGGTGCATTAAAGGCAATTGAACAAGGGTATCAACAACAAGAAATCCACACAACCGCTTATCGTTATTTCAATGAGATTGAACGTGGTTCTCGCCGTATTGTTGGAATCAATCATGGCACCATGGACGAGTACATACAAATCAAGCCAATGAAACTAAATCCAGAAGTTGCCCAACATCAATCGGATCGATTGGAGCAACTTCGTAAGAATAGAGATTCCTCTAAAGTGGACACTATTCTTCAAAGTATTACTAAGGCATCAAAAGAAGGGGATAATCTATTCCCATTTGTTCTAGAAGCGGTAAGAGCAGATGCAACTTTGGGTGAAATCATGCAAGCGATGAAGGAAGTTTTTGGAACATATTCTGCACCAAGCGGATTTTAGGTGATATCATGAAACAACGAATCACAATTGATCATGTGGGGATTGCTGCTAACAGTCTAGATGAGGGTAGTAGATTTTGGCAACTATTAGGTTTGGTGAACAATGGAGAAGACGAAAGAGTCGATGATCAAGGAGTCATCACACGATTCTTTCCTCTCGATCAAGTCGAAAATACACTAACTAATATCGAAATCCTTGAGGCAACTGGACCAGATACACCTATTGGTAGATTTCTTGCCAAACGCGGGCCAGGGATTCAACAACTATGCCTTGCAGTGGATAATCTTGAGGCGATGATTAATCATCTCATTGCAAACGACATTAGAATGATTGACACAATACCAAGAAAGGGAGCGCATAATTCGATTATCGCATTTGTTCACCCAAAAAGTACCGGTGGGATCTTAGTTGAATTAAAGCAACGATGAGAGATTGAATCGACAGAATGCTCATAATCGTCTTCCACTTCTGATGACTGATGAGAAGTTGCATCGACCACCTAATGGCCCTACCGCATATCGCTGGACCTCGAATTCGTCGCGAATCGGAATACTTAGCACAACAGTTGGAGACCTTACGTCATAATGGAGCCATTACCAATGAAGCATTCCTTGATGCTGGAGCAGTTCAAGGGGCCTTTGAATTGATAGGCACATTGATTGAAATGGGCGTCTCACAAAAGGAAATTCAACAAGAACTACGCAATACATTGGTCCGAGCAAAGCGTTTGGAAGAAAAACATCCTGGCCTTGATTTCGCGGTTGAGAGCGGTCGTGCATCTTGAGAGTGTTCCAAATGGAACCACTCCTACGACTTGTCAATGTCAAGAAATCATTTGGTGATATTCAAGCAATTGAACATGTTAACATCGACATTCACAGAAATTCAGTTATTGGATTAGTTGGTGGGAATGGAGCAGGTAAGACGACGTTGCTTCGCCTTATGTCAGGTGTTTATCGCCCTTCTGAGGGTATAGTAGAATTGGACAACAACCGACCTGTATATGAGATGCGTTCTGTACTTGGAGTTGTTCCAGAATCAACTGGACTTTATTCAAAGTTGACCGCTTGGGAGAATATTCGTTATCATAGTCGGTTGCATGGAATTGATGATCAACTTGCTTGGAATCGAACATATCGATTTGCTCAGTTACTCGATATTGAACAATCACTGCATCGGTATACTGAAGGATTTTCACGGGGTATGAAACAAAAAACTGCGTTATTACGCGCCCTTGCACATGGCCCACAAATTCTCCTCCTCGATGAACCGACAGGTGGGCTCGATGTTACTTCTGCAAGAACTGTACGTACACTTGTTCGTAAATTGAAGGACGAAGGAGGCACTGTGATTTATTCAACGCATCATCTTGCGGAGGCTCAACAAGTCTGCGATCGAATCATCATTGTACACAATGGGTTGATTCAAGCTGATGGGACTCCTGATGAGTTACTTACCTTGACCCAAACAGAAACTCTTGAAGAGGCCTATGTTTCATTGACTAGTGAAACTGCACGACCACGTATGGAGGAGGCCAAAAAATCATCAAAATTCGCTGCTCTTTGGAGACGACTCTTCACACCTTCTGGCAATATGGAGGTGATTGAGGATGAGTAGTAGAAAGCGAATCATCATAGTTGCTAAGAAAGAGATTATTGAGTTTGTACGCGATTGGAGAACAATAGTTGCTCTAGTTCTAGTTCCTCTTTTGTTGTTCCCACTATTGTTCATTGCTTTCCCTATTGTCATGCAAAATGAAGCGGCAGAATTGGACCAAAAAACGGTAGATATCCTCGTCCAATCCGATGATATTGAAGCATATTTGTTGCAAGAATTCGAAAACCAATCAGCATTGATTACAGTTGAGCCGATGCCGATGAATTTGTCGACACTATCCGATTCAGGAAACAATACGGAACAGTTGCGTGATCTAGAATACGATGCAATCTTAAGAATCGAACTTCGAAACGATACTTGGCATTATGCAATACTACACTTGTCAACATCAGAACAATCAACCGAAGCCAGGAGCCGTATTCTAGAGGTTCTAGTTCAGTGGGAAGAAGACCTTACCAGCGAAAGAATAGAATCAGCTGGGCTAGATGTGGAATCAACTCTCAATCCACTACAATGGGACGGTTCTATTGCCAACGCTGATGTGGCAACAAAGGGAGAGCAAGCAGGTATGCTTCTATCATTATTCATACCATTTGTTTTGGCTATATGGACCGCAAGTTCTGCTGTTCAACCAGCAATTGACATGACGGTTGGTGAGCGTGAGCGTGGTACACTAGAATCATTGCTCAGCTTACCACTATCAAGGACAGAATTGTTACTGGGCAAATGGCTAGCCGTTGTTTCAATTACAGGAGTAGGTGTAACATTGCAGATAGGAGGATTGCTCTTTGGTATTGCATATCTCGCAAGTGATTTCATCGATGTTCCGTCATTGAGTATTGAAGCGATACTCTTGCTCGCTCTAGCAGTAGGATTCTATGGAACCATGATTGTTGCACTGTACCTTGCACTTGCGATGCGTTCGAAGTCTGTCAAGGAGGCTGGATCAGTACTTACACCGATCACTCTGGCGATGATCATGCCCATTCTCTTGACTCAGTTCATCAATCTCGATGATGTTGAAATGTTTTGGTTTGGCGTTCCATTCGTGAATGTTCTCCTTGGATTACGTGAATTATTACTCAATCGCATCATTATAGAACATGTAATCGTTTGGATTTTAGTTTCTTCGTTGGTTTGTTTACTTACAATTCGATATGCTGCAAAGCAGTTTCATCGGGAAGACATCATAACTACTAAGTCATAGTATTCTTAAAATATTACCCCGGTATGGCTATGCTATGCCTAAGGTTAGTTTAGATATGCCAAATGAGCTTCTAATCGATCTCAAACAACATGTGGGTGATGACAAGAAATTCATCAGTGTTGCTGATGCAATACGTTCCGCCTGTAGAAAATTATTGGATCAATTAGACACCATTGATATGCGTCAAGGGAGAATAGGAGGAGATGAAAATGACATCAAGAGATGAAGCGGAAAAAGCAGTTTTTACATTATTGAAATATCTTGAAACAGATCCAAACCGAGAGGGTTTGAAGAAAACACCACGCCGTGTAATAGATTCCTGGGATGAAATCTTTTCTGGATACAAAACCGATTCAAAAAGCATACTGCAAGCAACATTCAATGCTGAAGGATATGATGGAATCGTACTGTTAAGCAATATTGAATTTCACTCTACGTGTGAACACCACCTACAACCATTCAGTGGAAAAGCCCATGTTGCTTACATTCCAGTTGATAGAATTGTAGGGATTTCAAAACTTGCCCGAATCGTCGACCATCATGCTCTACGACTTCAAAACCAAGAACGTATCACTAACAATGTTGCAAACGATCTCGTAGAACATCTCAATCCATTGGGTGCTGCAGTTATCATCCAGGCATCACATGGTTGTATGCGCTGCCGAGGAGTAAAAAAGCAAAATGCAATTATGACAACCAGTGCGATGCGTGGTGTTTTCTTCGATAAAAAAGAGGCAAGAAACGAACTTATGCAACTCATTGAAAATTCGAGTTGATAGATGATGGAATGTGAACGCTCTGGGGACATGATTGGTGATGATCCTACAGATCTCGCCGTCGAATATCCAGTTGTCGAAATATTCCATTCCGTTCAAGGAGAAGGTTTTCATGCAGGAATACCTCATGTTTTCGTTCGCTTTGGAACTTGTAACCTTCGATGTTCATGGTGTGATACTGACTTTGACACCTATACTCAAATGAACGCAGTTAATATCCTAGGAGAGATTATGCAATATGATTGCAAGCGAGTAATCTTTACTGGAGGAGAACCAATGCTGCATGACCTCTGGCCATTACATCGTTTATTGAAACGACGTGGTTTTAATCTCTCAGTAGAGAGTAACGGTACGATAGAGATTCCTGAGGGGTTGATCGATTGGGTTTGTATATCTCCTAAAGATCAGGTGTATCCCAATTCAGTCATACGTCAAAGAAGCGGAAATGAATTGAAAGTTGTTTATTGTGGACAAAATTTGGATATGTATGAAGATCTAAAACAGGGCTTTGAGCATCACTTTATTCAACCATGTTACATCGATACCGCATCCATTGAAGAGAATGGTGTTATGTTTCAAGAAAGCGAACAAATTGTGAAGCAACACAGTGGTTGGAGATTGTCTTTACAGACACATAAGTGGATGGGGATTTTATGAAAACAGTAGTAATGGCTTTGAGTGGAGGTATGGATTCCACATGTCTGCTCATGCATTATCTTGCTCGTGAATACCGAGCGGTCTGTATCTCATACAATTATGGACAAAAACATGCCATTGAGATTGAAAAGGCAAAGGCTACTGTCAATCTTTGTCAATCGAAAGGTCATGATGTTCAGCATCATATTGTAGATTTGTCACCTGCAATGTCGCTTTTTGATTCAGCACTGACATCAAATGATCAAGAAGTTCCACTTGGTCATTATGAAGAATCGCAGATGAAACAGACTGTTGTCCCAAATAGGAACGCAATATTTGCATCGATATTGTATGGATTTGCTCTCTCTGAGACTAAGAGAACAGGTAGAGATGTTGTACTTGCTCTTGGAGTTCATAGTGGCGATCATGAAATCTATCCTGATTGTCGGCCAGAATTCTATCAATCACTACAAACCGCTTTTGAAATTGGTAATTGGGAGAGCGATATGGTGGACTTTGACCTTCCCTATATTCATGGTGATAAGACGTCAATTCTTCAAGATGCACTGAAGACTACTCAAGCACTAGGCCTAGAATTCGATGAGGTTCTAAGCAATACGATTACCTCTTACAATCCGGATGAACATGGCCGAAGTTCGGGACAGAGTGGCTCTGATGTTGAACGAATCCTAGCATTCCATTCAATTGGTCGGAAAGATCCTATCGAATATCAAGAACATTGGGAAATTGTACTCAAACGAGCATTAGAGGTTGAGGCCAAATATCAGCAGGGGAGTGATTGAATGAATATAGATGATAGAATCGCTGCCCTATCCGAATTATCGTATTATGTTACTCAACAAAATGGAACTGAACGCCCATTCACTGGAGCATTGAATAAAGAGTATCGTAAGGGAGATTACTTCTGTATAGTTTGTGAAACCAAACTCTTCACTGATCAAATGAAATTTGATTCAGGTTGTGGTTGGCCTGCTTTCCATAGCGAGCATCATGAGGCTGCTATCAAACGGATTATCGATACATCTCATGGAATGACACGGGTTGAGGTTAGATGCGGAAAATGTGACGCTCATCTTGGCCATGTCTTCAATGACGGTCCTCGACAACATGGAGGGGAACGTTACTGCATCAATAGTGCTGCAATGAAATTCGAGGTGAATGAATGACAACTAGGATACGACGATATGTAGAAACAGATACTGGACATAGAGTTCCAAACCATAAGAGCAAATGCAAACATTTCCATGGTCATCGATATCGATTTGAAGCTGAGATAGAAGGAGATATTGTAGAAACATCAGGTGTAAGCGAAGAAGGAATGTTGATGGATTTTAGTGATGTAAGTGAAATTCTTACAATTCACATTCATGATGTAGTCGACCATGCATTTGTCGTTTACGAAGGTGATGAAGAAGCAAGAAGGGTTCTATCAGGATTATCAGCAGAACATCGTACCGTTGTTGTACCGTTTATACCGACAGCTGAAAATCTAGCAAAATGGGCATTTGAACAAATTGAACCACATATTCAAACAATCTATGGAAATCGACTTCGGCTAGTTGCTATGCATGTACGAGAAACACCGAAAAGTTGGGCTTCATGGTACGCTTGATCATTCCTCTTCGAGAATGACTCGGCGACGACGATTTGATCGCCAATTATCGCTATTCGCGGCAAATTCTAGAGCGGTTGAAGCATCAACAAATCCTCCTATCAATCGATTGGTTTGATCGGTTTCCAATCCAGAGCGCTGTAGTGCACGGATGAGTGAATGTGTGAATGAGATGCGTCGTTCATCACCACCGGGAAGATATCGGGCAATATCTTCAACAGATTTTCTCAGAACATTCCGCTGCTCAGGAGAGATTCCTCTCTGGATTGGTACGATGGCTGGAAGAGCAGCGTCTTGTCCCTGGCGCTCTAATACTCTATGTCTATGAAGTTCGTAGGTTAGTGTATGAACAGCATGGCTGAGATTAGTTATTGGATAACCTTCCCAAGTTGGTAATGTTACAAGATAGTCACATCGCAAGAGATCATCCGTACTCAAACCCTTACCCTCTTCTCCAAACACTAGCGCAATGGATTGCTCCAAACCTGAGATGCGTTCAGAAAATTCCCATGGATACATGAAATGGCGCTTTTGAGTCTTATCACCGATTTCACGTTTACCAGATGTACCAACGACTAGAGAACAATCAGCAATAGCTTCTTCAAATGATTCATAGATTTTGCACGTATCCAATATTCGTCCTGCATGTTTAGCACGGTTTCTTGCCTCAATATCGTCAGGGTGGCATTTAGGTTGAACCAGACGTAGAGAATCGAAGCCATGATTAAGAAGAGAACGACATACGGCACCCAAATTACCAGGATGTTGAATCCCTACCATGACAACATGTAGCGTGTATGCTGATTCAGGTAATGGTAGGTCAGTACGTTCACCCACTATTCTTCCTCCTGACGTTGGACGAACTCAGCAATCCATAATGGATTGCAAGCCTGATAAATGAAAAATAGAAAACCACCTCGCTCACGATCTGGCATGACCAATGAACGCCTACGAACGTTGTATGTATTGCGTAAGTATAGAATCAATTGTTCAAGTGATTCTTGTTCAGGGGAATGAACAGAAACTGGTGTTCTGTTCCAATCAACCCTAATGGGCACAACAATGACCCCATCAATCGGTTCGGCGTTGACGGTAACGAGTAACGTAGCCAGCAATCCAGTTGCGCAGCTTCTTTGTACTTACATCGGTCAATTCCTCAACCATCTTCTTGTTATGATCAAAGTCATCAGTGAATTTCTCACCATGTTCTTCAACAAGTCGAATAGCGCGGATTTTGATAAAACTTGGTCGAATGTTACCCATTTTCAGGCCTCCTCATACAATTTGACTTCGATAGGAATATCTGGTTCATCGTGTCGAATAACGGTCAAACGAATCTTTCTAGGTGGATTTTCTATTCCACGTTCCCATATTTTCTCGTTGACCGAAGGATCGATGTAAATTTCCTCTTCAGGAAGAACCTTGAGATGACGAATGACTTCGTCACGAATGATTTGAATCGCACGCGGTGCTCGCTTGAAACGAGTAATATTCCACGCCTTTCGTAGCGGTACTATCAATTCTGATGTTGCTGCTCTTGCCATTGGAATTCACCTCATCGCTGCAACTTGCTACGTCGCCAGTGGTGTCTCTTTGGATGAGACACTGTTTTTCTGTTCGTTTTTAGCATGACCCATACAGGGACACGGCGGTTCTGCTTTCCTGCCTTCATCAGGCGAATTTTCTTTGCTGCTGGTTTATTTTTTGACATATTCGAGCACCCCTCTTAGATTCTACGGATAGACGCATCTCTGCGGCTCTTGGATAGTCCTGCTAGGATTTTCTTCAACTGTTCATCGTTGACTGGAATAGCGATTTTTTGTTGCTCATGTAGTGAAACCAATTGACGCTTGAGCAAATCTGATTTGTTGGTATCGACCAATGAGATATTGGTAAGACGACTTCGTGCTTCAGAAGTAAGAATCGTCTTCATTGCCTGATCAAGGGCTTGTTGCTCTTGTGCTTGAACCTGTGATTCAACCTCTGCAGCAGCTTGTTGCTTTGCTTGTTGCTCAAGTTGTTGTTGAAGTTCTTGTTGTCGACGTTGACGGAACGCTTCTAGTTCCATCGAATCGTCTGCAACACTTGTCATGAACTCACTTCCACTCAATACTTGTCAAGGCCCGGGTAGGCTGCTTCTACTTCTGGACGAACGCTGTGAGCGACTTCGTTGAGGATTTTATGTCCAGCAGGTGTGATGATACGACCGTTGTAGAGTTGTGTGGCTTCACGACCTTCTGGTTCAACTAGGCGACCGGATTGCGTTGAGACAAGACCTGCATCTTCGAGTTGTTGTACAAGAATACGAATGACCTTACGTGATCCAACTCCAGGTGTGTTCGGTTTTGAACCGTTGTTCTTTCGTCCGCCATACTCTTGTGAAAGTGACGTAACGCCGATTGGTCCTTGTCGAGCAATCTTTCGGAGAAGAGCGGCTCCACGGGTGTACCACCAGTCGGTTTGAGTCGGTGGACGCTCGCGAGAGGAACCAGTCTTGACAACATCGGCCCATTCTGGCATCTTAATCGCATCATTGCTCTTCAATTGTTCAGCAAGAGCGGGTATCAGAAAATTGGCAGGTACATCGTAAAACGTCGTCATAACTACACCAAGCAACCTTGCGACTTATCTCCCCTATTTGAATAAAGCGGGCGATTAGCACCTACGATTGAAGAGCATCCCTGTGATTTTGGACTCGTGCAAGTGTTCTTCAATGGCTTCGTTTTCGGAGGTATAATGAAGAAGGCTCTCGCCCAAAATCCAAACCTTCTGAGAACCCTCATCGGTTTATCTCTTACACTCATTGTTTTACTATCATATGCAGTGTATGGGGCCACGATTTCGCCAAACTATTACATCTACGAAACCGAGGCAACAGACAATTCTTTCGAAGATATCGAACTCACGAAGGTGTTTCAAAACAACGAAACAACTTGGATTGGTACAGTATCTCCAGATGGTCAAAACCTTACATGGATCAATATGACCATTGACAACTTAGCCAGTGGAGCCATCGTAAAAATGACAAATGAAGGAAAATTGTATTCTCATCCATTCCTTGGTGTCCCCGATGCAGAAGTCGAAGTCGATGGCAAAACTGTTGATTTTAGATGTTCCGAACACTGTACCTATACTGAATCCATAGAGGTCGAAGCCGATTCAAGTCAAGTGAATATCCAATCCTTAACTTCGACAGATCCAGCACGAAGATCGAATGGGACCGTTTATGCAGACAGTTTATCAGAGGCAGAAGAATTAGCCAGAAAAGAAATCAACTATTCGCACGAACCCTCTCAAATCGTCATCCAGATTATTGAACCAGGAGATAAATCGGTTCAACCACAAGTCAACATCCACACTGTCAATGAAGAGTTTGCTAATATTGCAATTTTCGAAATCGATGCAGCAACTGAATTTCTCTGGGCACTTGCCGCCGTTGTTGGTTGTTTTTCAATGGTCCTGATCCCTTCGTTTACCGTTTACTTTGCAGCTCGAGCCAAAGAGCGACGAAATGAAGAGAAACTCAGGATAGCAACCGAAGAACATGCTAACGAATAAATCAAATACGTAAAAGCAAATTCACCAACATGCCAAGGTTCGGTGTGGTAGGGGTGCTTATCGTACTGCTGCTCCTGCAACCCATTTCCAATGTTGAAATTCTCCCCCCTGATGAGGTCCACAGGACTTCAAAAAACAGCGGTGTTGACCTATCTGCTACCGATGTATCCATTCGATACTCGAATCCTAGCGATGAATCACAGTACAAGATGTTCTCATCGAATCATCCAATTCTCGGGTTCGATCGGCCCGAAAGTCTGTTCGTTGTCGATACGGTTAATTCAACCCCAATGGATATCGAAGTGACCGTGCGAAATAATGGGAATACGCCATCAGGAATCATAACGCTTCAAATGCTTGTACTCCATAACGAATACGAAAGATTTGAGTTAGCAAACCGTTCCGTTACGATGAATAGCCTATCGGCCAATGGACAAGGTACTGCGACTTTTAACAACGTCTATGTCAATTATTCAGGCAATCACACACTTGTTGTAACTCCATCGTTCCAAGGAGTCGATGATAACCCATCTAACGATGCACTGAATCGGCATTATACAGTTGCAAATTTCTACTTCACATGCACATCGCTCGTTGGTTGGAATGCCGGTCCATATTGGGGAACCAGCACAGATACCGCGCTGAGTATGGGGCAATCATGCCATATTGGACAGGGGCAATCTGGATCCTATACCAACAACCTGCAAACCGATTTAATGACGCCAATTTGGGATATGAGCGACATTGTTTCGAGTCCAACAAGAACAAATGGTCTGACTTTCTTTTATGCTGGAAGCGCTCAACAAAACGATGCCATGAAAGTCTATGCTTTCGATAACCAAGGAAACTGGGATGAATTAGCAACCATTGCAGGAACTGTTGGCGCGACATTGTCCAATTGGCAAACGATTTCTAACAATAATATGGGGCATACAACACCATTAATTCCAGCCGATGCAACAACACATTTCCATTCTAATTCTCGATTTAAATTTACGTTTTCAAGTGATTCATCGGGAACTGATATCGGTTATTGGTTTGATGATTTTGTTATCGTTTACGACCAATCTGCTCGAACCGAAGAGTACAATCTAGATGTATCAGGAGTTTTCACAGACGGTTCAATTCCTGGTTCTTGGGGCAAAGTCAGATTGGAATTGACCAATACTGGGAACATTAGTGACTCATTGGTTCCATCGGTAACCAATTTACCAAACGATTGGAATGTAGCGTTTTCATTCCCAAGCGGTGCTGGTGTTAACCCCAATACAGGAGTGCGATTACTCCCCGGTGAATCAAGGCAAATTGATGTCAAATTACAACCAAGTCCTAACGCTAGTGTTGGATTTGTCCCCCTCACATTTATGGCAACCAGCATACAAAATCCTAGTTTTTCAGTTCAAGAACAAATGCAGTTTCAGGTTTCTGCAGACCGAATACCCCACATTCATGTTCCGGAGGTTAAACCGAAATGTGCTCCTGGATCATCTTGTGCATTTTACGTAGAAGTTGAAAACATTGGCCAGGCGACGGATGTTTTTGATCTGCAGGTTGCTCCCAAGTCCATGGACCAAGGTTGGAACGCCAATCTCGCTTTTGACCAATCGTCATCGATTCGACTCATTCCTAATCAAATTCAATCTGTGAAATTTGTAATGACTGTTCCCTCTGGAGAAACACCTGACAAGACTGGAGATTTCTGGTTCACGATGATTGCTCAAAACGACACATCGAGAACTACAACTGAAGCAATTGTTATCCAAGCTTCAATGATTTCAAATGCAGAGATCGATCTCAATATTGATTCAAGTCAATTGACGATGCTTTCAGCAGGAGAACGGATTGAAATCACATATACACTTACGAACTTAGCAAGTCGACAAGATAGTTTCGATTTATCTGTTGATTTTATTCCAGCGATTGGTTGGCTGGTTGAAGCCGAACAACGTCCTCCTATAGTTATCAATCCTGGAGCATCGACCTCCTTCTACATCGCTTTGACCGCACCAAACAATGCCCAAGCCAATGATATGGCTCCAGAGATCAAACCAGTCCTCACATCGATTAGAAGTGGTATGCAATACGAAGGACCGTCCTATAACAACATCATGATTGAAACGCTATATGATGTTGGAATCGAAATATTGTCTTCTGAATCGGAACTCAAACCAGGTGGTACAACAACGATTGAGCTTGAAGTAACGAATTATGGGAATGGCCCAACAAGTGTCTCCATCAATCTCATCGATGCACCTTCATCGTGGACATACTCCCTGAGATTAGATGGCGTCATACTTGAGGCTCCAACACTGGATCTGGGGGTTTCATATGCAGGTAGTGATGTCGAGCAAGTTGAAATTCTTCTCTTTGTCCCTATGACCGAAGCCGGTGGTGAGTTCCATTCAGTTACTATTGGTGTCGAACCTGAAGGTCAAGATCTTCAACTCGATAACAATGAGGTTCAAGTTGATATGATAACTGGGCGAATCAACTTCCCTGAATTGAATGGTTCGCCCTTAGATTATCATGCGATGGTTGGCTCGACTGTAACAATAAATGGTACTGTCATGAATGTTGGAAATGCATTGGAATCAAGCATGGACGTTGGATTTGAACTTTCAACATCACCTCCAACAAACGATGTTGTTGCATTTATGACAGCGGGAATTGGAGGGCCAACTTCTGAATCTGGAGAAGTTCTAACATTCCCAATGGGACCTGGAACAAGTAAATTATTGTTCATCGATGTGATGATTGGCGATGATGTCCCACTTAACACAAGAATTGTTGTGACCATGTTTGTTGAGGGCGGATTGAACGAAGAAGGAGATGTGATCAGATTTGAGCATCAAAATCTTATCACCGTTGATCAGCAACGAAAAATCGAGATGCAACTATCTGAATCCAAGAACAATACAATCGATACCATCGGTGAAGTTTGGTTGAATCTTACCAGTTTGTCAACGCAAACAGAAGACATCACTTACTCGTTCACATATCCAGAAAATTGGCAGATGATGTGTGATGGGACATTGATTGCGAATGATGAAACTGTAAACGCATCTCTTCCATATGCCAGGAATACAGAAGCGTTCAAAGATATTCGCTGTGAAATACAACGCCTAGGAGGACCCTATATCGGGGATGTCGTCCTGACCGCATCGACTATCGATGAAGTGATTCAATTCTCTGATACTCGAAATTATGAATTTGAGAAACCTGCTGCTGAGGAAGGTTTCTTTTCAAAGAATATCAATGGGCCAACCCTCATTGCTGTAGGGATTGGCGTCTTAATTCTCATAGCGATTCTCTTCATTGCTCGCAAGCAGAGAAACACACCTGTTGAGGAAGAAACCTTCATTTCAGGCCCTCCAATTAGCCAACAAACAATTGTGCAAACAGTGCCTACACAAGCGACTGTGGAAGTGGTAACAGAGGCCGCTACAGAAACCTCAACACCTCCATTACCAGATGGTGGATTACCCGATGGTTGGAGCATGGAACAGTGGATCCACTATGGACAGCAATACCTAGACCGTCTAGGGAAATAGCCATGAAATGTGTCGAGATGGGGATACATGGCCCAAGACAGTCCCATCTGGTATTTCCTTTGGGTGGCGGTGGCATTTTTTGGTATTCTCACCTGGTACCTTGACAAGTTTAGTCAGCGACAAGAATTGGTTCGCATTTCTGCATTGAGTGGAATTGTATCGATGCTAAGTTTGGTCATATGGACATGGACGGATTTCTGAGGGTTATTATGGAACTTGTAGACCTCGAAAATCATCCACTTGCGGACAAATATCCTGTTCGCCTTCCTGTTTGGTGGTGCCGTACAGGAGAATCTGGGCCACATCCTGATGTTGATGGATGTACTGGCAAGACGGTTGTGCTACGTTTTGAAAAGCAGTTCGGACGCATTGAACGAATTTTTGCGAAATTGATGAGAGCCCCTCGAGAATTACGTAGACCTCTTCTGGACAAAAACAGTGTATTGTGGGAATTATGCAATGGCCAACGAACCTTTGCAGATGTTTGTGAACTAATGAATTCGACCTTCCATGAAGAGGTATCTCCGGTGGTTCATCGGACTCATGCAGGAATTCAAGTTTTCATTGGATTGAATGTCATGAGATTCGTGGACCATATCGACCAAATCGATTGGAGTACTAAACCTGGAGAAGTCCCTCAAGGACAAAACCTCAGTGAAACGATTACATTTGAAACCGACATTGAACAACGTGATGGCGATTAGTTCACAGGCTCTGTGGGCTCCCATACGAGTCGTAATCCGAGTCCATCTTTGCGATCATTACGATGTACTCTGCGCCTGGATGAGGAACGTGTTGAATCCGATTCTGTAAACCAAGAACCTCCTTTGGCTACGTAGTATTCTCCCCAGTCTGCAGATTTTGTTGACTCATCCTCATCCTGATGAGAAGATTTCCATTGACTGCTCATCAATTCATATACCAATCCATGCATGTCAAAATAGCCCCATGGATTTGCTTTTTTTGAACCGACTTCTCTTGTAGTCGCTCCACTATTTCCTGCGTGCCACCCATGTGCGTCCAACTCAGAATCCTTATCTCCAAACGACCATCTTGTCGAAGTACCTGCTTTCGCTACGTATTCCCATTCTGCTTCTGTTGGTAAGCGCCAAGTACCGCGGAAACCAACATATTCGGTGTTCTGGTCGTTAAGTCGTGTTAAGAAATATTCAATGTCGATATAGGATATGGATTCTATTGGACGAAGTCCTGCACTCCATCCCTCTTGGAACTTCGATGGATTTTCCCCCATTAGACTACTCCAATGCATTTGGGTTACAGGTCGAACTCCTAGGAAAAAGGGCTCCTTAATTTCGACAGAAACCGTAGGTGATTCGTTTGGATGTCCTGAACCAACTTGATCACCTAGAGTAAAACTACCAGGTTCGACAAGAAGATACATGCCACCAAATGCGTCTTCAAAGGATGGACGATTATCGTTCATGACATCACGAATTACGATACATCATAGCAGTTTTCAGAACAGATTCAACAAGTGAATCCAAACGTTCATCCATTGAAGAGTCAACAAAATTTCCATCATCATCGAAGGCTTCCTTCACATGACCAACTGCAAGTTGCTGAGAAACCGGATTGGCATGGAGCCACCGAAGCATAATCCGCATATGATTGAGGGTGTTTGAATTGGACATTCCTCCTAATGTGGACATTAATCCAAACACTTTACCTCCTACATGTTGATCGTAGACCCAATCGAAAGTATTCTTCATGACGCCGGACATAGTGCCATGGTACTCTGGTGAGGAGACAAGAAACGCATCGCAGGAAGATGCCATTTCTTGAAATTCCTTGACGATTGGATTTGACCAACAACCATCTTCTCCTACAAGCGGTAGTGGTTTTTCTTGAAGATCCCAGAAATGAATCTCAGCTCCCATCTTTTCGGCCTTGCTAAGAGCCAAATCAACCAGCATACCATTCTTCGATTGTCGTCCAATTGATCCTGAAAGGCCCATCACCTTGAGTGGAGTGTCCGCCATGCAATTCCCACGTACAAGCAATAGATGAATCCATTGATTTCTCCTGCTCAATAAACAATTATGCTTATACAATAACAGTCATGCCAAAGAATGGGAGAAGCGTATGAGTGCAGAGGACGATGACATGTCAAATGCATTGATGAACGATATGGCGGACGCATTGAAGTCCGCAGGATTGGGTTCCATGGTGGCTTCAGAAGAAGTGGTCGAGGAATCCGAAACAATAGAAGAAACGGTTGAGGAAGAAGTTACTGCCGCAGAAGAAACCGACAATTCTGAAGAGGATGTTAGCATTGAAGATCAAGTTAGATCACTCATCGAAGAAGGCGAATACAAATCCCGTTCCAATTCACCTCAAGAGGCTTTGGTAGTATTCAACAAAGCTATCGCTCTGGATCCATCAAGCGACATGGCATGGTTCAATCGAGGTGTACTTCTTGAAGCACAACAAGATGCTCGTGGAGCACGACAAGCATTCCAAATATGCCTTGATCTAAATCCAGAACATGCCCCTGCTACGGCAAATCTTGCTATTCTACTTGACCGAATCGGAGACGATGCGGGTGCAGCCGCAATGGCGCGTCGCGGATTGGAATTCTTCCCAGGACATCCGAGTTTAACCGATGTGTTGAATCGTACGAAACATGCACCGGTAGAAGAAGTACCAGATGCCATTGAATCAACGGTTACAAAAGCAACACATCAAGAATCTACTCTAAACGTTGTCATGGAAGAAACAGGTGTCGAAGACTCGGAAGCAATCCTTGCAGAAGCGACCCATCACGACCTTGACGGTGATGGCCATCTCGATAAAGAAGAACTCAAGAGTGCTGCAAGTATTGTTGCAGCAACACAAATTGTTGAAGAGAAAATAGATGAGTCGATCGAGACTGAAATCGAACAACGGCCAATTGTTGAGGAAATCAATCTAGATCGATTGACCGATGAAGCAACTGAACTAATTCGACAGGGTGAGCCGAAAAAGGCACTTGCTCTATTGAAGCCCCACCTAAAAACAATTGGTGCACAGCATGCAGGTGCTTGGAGAATAGCCGGAGGGGCAATGGCAAGAATGGAATTGGATACCCATGCAATTGCAGCACTTGAACACGCTACAAAACTCGATGAAACGATTGCATCTGGGTGGTATAACCTTGGTAGCCTATATGCACGTAACGGAAATGATGCTGGTGCAAAAGAAGCTTTTGAAACGACGATCGAGCTCGATAAGAGACATGTAAAGGCCCGACGAAAGTTGATTGATTATGCAAAGGAAGAGAACGATGTTGGAACCATAATTTCTCATGGCATGATCCTTCTGGAAGGTCAAGATGATTCAGAATTACGAGATGAAATCGTACAAATGCTCCTCCAGTGTGGTGAGACAGAGGTTGAGGTTCTCGAATATATTACCGGGATACCTCCCACCATGCCAGAAGCACCACAATTGGCTCAATACGCCCTTGATTTGTTGAGTCCTGGCGCATCCATTGACCGTGCTCGGGCGTTGACTTTGAAAGGAGAAAATATTGAAGCGGTTACTGTTTGGAAAGAACTCATACAAACCGATAAAGAAAATTCTGCACTTTGGAAAGGGCTTGCAAAATCCCTCGAAGCAGCCGGTGATATTGAAACGGCTCAACGGTGTCATACAAAGGCGCGGGAATTGGAATCTCCTCCAGAGGTTGTCTCAGAAACTCCAGCACTAACACCAGAACCAGTTCAATCGTTTGAACAAACACCAGAAATTGTTGCTGAGCCGATAAAAGAAGAAATCGTACCTGAAACAAATGCGGCGAATGAACTGTTGCTTACACCTATTGAGCAACCGGATAAAGTCGTTGAACAAGAAGTCAATGTCGAGGTAGATCTGGCGAAGGCTGCACTCGATGCGACTACAACAGTGCAAGTAAACCCAATAATTTCTTCAAACTCAAGTTCTGTGGCCAATCAAGATATTTCTTGGTATAATCAAGGAGTTCAACTGATAGAGGATGGAAAATATCGTGAAGCACTATCATCTTTCGATAGAGCGCTTCCATCATTTGCTGGCGATAATCAAATGGTAATTCGAATCCTCAATGGTCGCGGCAATGCATATTACTTCCTCGAAGAGTATCCAGCATGTGTTGAATCGTATCACAAAGCCATGATGATTGATCCATCGAATGTACGTGGGCAGACCTTGTACAACATGGGTACTGCCTATGCAGAAATGGAACGTTTTCCTGATGCAATAAAGTGCTATGAACAATCCCTTCCTAGAGGCCTTTCGGATGAAGAAGCAAAGCGAGCAAAGGAACAAATTCGACGTTGCACAATTCTTGAAAAAGAGCGAAAGAAGAAACTTGCTCGCCGCTGAATCGAGGTCAGATTGATAATGGACGGGCTGGTGGACTAGGTATGGACTGCGGAACTTGCGAGACGGCTCCAGCGATTGAAGTCATACAACCAAAGGTTGTGGATGTTTCATTGACCATTACAGAAAAGGCGATTGAAATGCTCACAGATGCATTTGGTGATGATAGAAGTCATGCATTGTTGGTCGGTGTATTGTCGGGAGGATGTTCCGGCTACATGTACGACCTTCAAATTGTGGAATCAACTGATGTCGACTGCCAAGAATTAGAAATTTCAGGTTTCAGAGTTCTCGTACCAAAAGCATCTTCGCACCTTTTGGATGGGATCGAGGTTGATTACGTCGACCGTCTTATGGGTGGTGGATTCAAAATCAACAACCCAAATGCATCCAGTTCGTGTGGATGCGGTGAATCCTTTGCTTGAGGAACGATCATGGGCATCATCCAACTTGATGCGTACGTTCTGATTGTTTCTGGTTCTGACCGTTTATCGTTTTTCGATGGTCTCTCAACTAACAAAGTGGACAAATCCTGTAGCACAGTGCTAACAACTACAAATGCAAAAATCATTGATGTTATCGACATCATTGAAGTTGGAGAAAATATCGCAATCGTTGGCTATGGACCCTACAAGGACAATGTATTGAGCCATCTACAGCCACGAATACTGCAACAAGATGTTGCTATTCGAGATATATCCTCGATCAACAACGTTTACTTGAGCACTGAACCTTTAGAACATCGGGAAGGAATGACGATTGCACGATCATATCTTGGGTGGATTATCGTTACATCAACAAAGAATCCTCTTGAAACTACGATCACAAATGCTGAATTTATTGACTATCGTACTCGAAACCTCATTCCATACCAAGGATATGAAATTACACCGGATTTTCATCCATTTAATTGCGGTCTAGCTCACCTTGTTCATGAAGACAAAGGCTGTTACATCGGGCAAGAAGTCCTTACACGTATGAGAAGTAGAGGCAAAATGGGCAAGCAACTCATGCAAGTTGCCATTGATTCAGATGATGCAATAAGTATTGGTTCTGAATTTGCACTTGCGATTCGACGAACACCCTCATAATCTCTATCAAAGGAGTGTATCTAGACCATGGAAACAAGCACAGAAAAGCCAGAACGTCGATACGACATAGACTGGTTGCGAGTGATTTTGTTCGGCCTATTGATACCATTCCATGTTGCTATTGGCGTGTATTGGTCGACCTATGGAGAAGGTATCAACCCCAACATAACTGACGATCCCGATGAACGTCTGGATATTGCCGATGAAGGAAATGATTACACTGCCGAGTCCATTGATCCGACTAGTATGTTTCTACATTGGATGCATCAATGGAGACTTGCAGCATTGTTTATGATATCAGGGATGGGTACTGCTTTTGCATTCAAACGACGTACTTGGGGGAAATTTTTGATCGAACGTTTGCAACGATTACTTGTTCCAATGTTCTTTGGAATGTGGACGGTTGGCTTTATTGGCGGAATATTAACTGGAGCTGTTGATCTTGAAGGAAATACAGTTACTGATTCCATTATAGCATTCATACTTCATGTTTTATTCACTTCGTTCGTATTTTGGGTTCCCTTATTTGGAAAAATCATTGCATTAGGGCATTTGTGGTTTTTGTGGAATTTGTTTTTGTATTCTCTTCTTTGTATACCAATTTTCCATTATGTTCAGAAGAATCCTGATGGCGGATTAGCAAAAAAAATGCGTGCTACCTTCACAATTAAGGGCGGATTAGGTATCTTCATTGTTTTACCATTGATACTAACATTGACAGAAATAATGTTCAAACCTTGGTTCCCAGGACTTATTGGAATTGGATACGAATGGTTCTGGTATCTCGTCTTTTTCCTGTTCGGATACATATGCATTATTTCAAGAGATGAGTACTATACATTCATCGATAAAAATCGAAACAAAATTACTGGATTGACGATGTTGTTCACAATCGGATTTGTCCTGATTCGAATCAAACAGCATTCAGATGGCGTTGCATACATGGACGGAGGATGGCTTGAAAACGGAATTATACATAACCAAATGACTATTTTTGGATGTTTCATTCACAGTTTCCATGCTTGGTTCTGGTGTCTCACTGTATTTGCATGGGGTGCACATTTCATGAATATACCAAGCAAGCATCTATCATATCTTAACCAAGGAGTCTATCCCTTCTACATTATTCACATGCCAATAACATTCGCAGGACTGAGGGTAGCGAAAGAATTTGATTTGACCAATATTCCTGCTGTTCTCTTTGGCTGTGTTTTCGTCACAGTTGGGTGCTGGATAGCATTTGAGATCGTTCGAAGAACGAAGGTTACAAGATACTTGTTTGGAATCAAGAGTATCAAATAACAATCATCAATTGTAGTTCAAAACATCAGCTAATTGGGACTTGTAGAAGTTTCCTGATGTTTGTAGTGAATTTAGTTCATCATCCGTTAATTCCAATTCGAATATCTTCTCAACTCCATTTGAACCAAGTATGCAAGGAACGCCGATATAAACATCATTCAAGCCATATTGTCCAGTTAACAAACAGGATGCTGGAATAAGTCTTCGACGGTTATTGAGCACCGATTCTGCCATGACTGCTGCTGCAGAACCAGGGGCATAAAATGCGGAACCACGTTCAAGTAACTTGACTATCTCTCCTCCTCCACCAGCGGTCCTTGCTGATATGGCATCGATACGCTCTTGAGACATGAGTTGGGTAATTGGTATGCCACCAACCGTAGTATAACGAGGAAGAGGGACCATTGTATCTCCGTGCCCTCCAAGAACCATTGGACTTACATCTTCTTCAGCACAGTCCAATTCTAGAGCAATGAAATGTGCCATACGGGCACTGTCAAGAACACCTGCTTGACCAATTACCCTATTTGCCGGGAAACCAGTAACCTTCTGCATGTGGTAGGTCATCAAATCGAGAGGATTTGTGACGACAATCACAATCGAATCAGGAGCATGATCCCGGATACCTGCTCCAACTTGAGCTACAATTTCTGCATTCTTACCAATCAGATCTTCGCGAGTCATTCCGGGCTGTCGAGGAAAGCCACTCGTAACAACGACAACATCAGCACCTGCAATGTCCTCGTAACTCGAGGTGCCAGTAATCTGACCATCATAATTCAAGACGTTTGCATTTTGGCTCATATCGAGTGCTTTTCCTTTGGCAAAACCTTCGTAAATATCCAACAAAACAATATCTGCAATCTTCATATTTGCCAGTACAAAAGCACACGTTGCACCCACATTTCCTGCACCAATTACTGCGATTTTTCTACTTCCTCTTGTCATGATATCTCGCCAGTTGTTGGTCGAGGCCGGATGCTTTTAATCAAGAGGGTATGCTGGTGTCCTGTTTGATAGGGTCAAAGGGTGGTATTGAAGAACCCCCTAACGTTCGGAAAAAACAACGGTGTTATCATGAAGTTAGGTGTGCTCAAAGAACCGGAAGGAGAGACACGTGTTGCAATCGTTCCTACCAGCCTTAGGAAACTGAATAAAGCAGGTTTTGAAGTTATAATTGAATCCGGATCAGGGGTATCAGCAAATTATCATGATTCTGAATACGAAGCTGCTGGAGCAACCATAGGAAGTCGAGAAGATGCTCTTGCCTGTGAGACTATCATTACCATCCGATTCCCCGGCGTAAATGGGATCAAAGCGGGAACAAATCTGGCCTGTGTATCAGACCCATTTCGAAATCCTCAATACGTCAAAGATTGCCTTGCTGCAAACATCACCTTGTTATCGATGGACATGATTCCTCGGCGATTGAGTCGTGCACAATCGATGGACGTCAATTCAAGTCAAGACAATCTCGCTGGCTACAAAGCAGTCCTGCTCGGAGCTGCACATGTACCAAAGGGTATTCCGATGATGACCACATCAGCAGGAACCGTTCGTCCAGCAAAAGTTGTCATTATGGGCTCTGGTGTTGCAGGATTGCAAGCAATCGCTACAGCAAAGCGTCTTGGCGCTGTTGTTTATGCTTCTGATGTCCGAAAGTCTGCTGCTGAACAAATCGAGTCAGTAGGTGGTCGATTCATCGAAGTTGATGGCATGGATGACTTCGAAGATGAGGCTGGATATGCCAAACCATTGACGCCTGAATTTATTCAGAAGGTCAATGACACTGTCTGTGGTGTTGCATCCGATGCTGACATCATCGTAACCACTGCACGAATCTTTGGTCGACCAGCACCAATTACCGTTCCATCAAGTGCAGTTCAAGGTTTCAAATCAGGAGCCGTAGTTGTCGATATGAACGCTGACGTTGGCGGTAACTGCGAAGATACTGTAGCAGGAGAGGTGATTACGACCGATAATGGCGTAATAATTGTTGGAACATCGAATCTTCCTGGAACGATCGCAACAACTGCAAGCATGCTCTACTCTAACAACCTAACAACTTTCATCACTTCACTTGTACAAGAGGGAGAAGTTGTAATCTCTGAAGAGGATGATGTTCTCGTTGGAGCACCTGAAGGTAGTGACTTTTACGTCAATGGAATGGGAGGTGTACTCATCTGTCAAAACGGTGAAATGCATCCAAAGCAAACACGATTGGGAGGTGCCCTAGAATGACGCCAGAATTTTTGATTGGAAATATCACGCTATTTGTACTTGCAATCTTCCTCGGTTTTGAACTCATTACCAAGGTTCCAGCAACACTTCACACGCCATTGATGAGCGGTGCAAACGCAATTTCTGGGATTTCTATCATAGGAGCATTGATTGGAGCAAATGTTGCTTACGATGGTGGAGCCACTGCTGTTTCTGGCATACTTGCATTCGTAGCTGTCGTTCTTGCAATGATCAACGTCGTGGGTGGATTTGCTGTAACGAATAGAATGCTTAACATGATCGCTGGTAGAAAGCGCGGAGGTGCTTGATATGGAAGAGTGGATCCCCCTCGGTTACCTTCTTTCCGCGGCATTGTTCATCTTTGGATTGAAGAAACTTGGCCACCCACGAACCGCTCCATTTGGAAATCAACTCGGTGCGCTCGGAATGCTTGTTGCCGTGATTACAACCATCCTACAAATGGGACTTGGTGATGGAATTGAATGGGTTCTTATCGGCTCAGGTCTTGTGATAGGTTCCCTCATTGGTCTTTGGATGGCGATTCGTGTCGAAATGACTGGAATGCCTGAACTCGTTGCTTTGTTCAACGGATTTGGTGGAGCTGCATCTGCGTTGGTTGCACTTTCCGAGATTTGGAAATACGTAGAAGACCCAGCAAAGGTACCAACCCAGGAACTAGAGTTGACGGTAATCATGGTCGCTGCGGGTCTTTCTGCACTCGTTGGCTGGATGACCCTAACAGGTTCCATCCTTGCTATGTTCAAACTCAAAGGTGGAGTCAGCATCTTCGGAAAGTGGATTAAGACACCGACTTGGGGCCCTGTATGGCTCAACCCACTCAAGGTCATGATGGTTATTGGCGTAGCGGTTTTGATTTACCTCAGCATCGATGCTCCAACGGATACTAACTACCTATGGGGAATCATCGGTATTTCTGCTGTACTCGGTATCGTCTTGGTTCTACCAATCGGTGGTGCTGATATGCCTGTAGTTGTTTCACTTCTCAACTCATTGTCTGGAATTGCTGCAGCCTTTACAGGATTCATTATCGGAAATTCGGTTCTCATTGTCGCTGGTTCATTGGTCGGTGCATCAGGATTGATTTTGACATTCATCATGTGCAAAGCGATGAATCGTACGCTTCCAGATGTATTGTTCAAGTCCTTTGGTGGAACGGGAGAAAAGCAGTCACTTACTCGAACAAAGGTTGGTTCAGATCCAGACGAAGTTGCTATGATGCTAGATGGTGCTCAGAAAGTCATCATTGTACCTGGATACGGAATGGCCGTATCTCAGTGTCAACACCAGGTGAAGGAATTTGCAGATATTGTCGCTGAAAAATATGATACAGAAGTCAAGTACGCAATTCACCCGGTTGCGGGACGTATGCCTGGTCACATGAACGTCTTGCTTGCTGAAGCAAACGTCCCTTACGAACAACTCATTGAAATGGATGAAATCAATCCTGAATTTCCAGATTGTGATGTCGCTCTCGTCATTGGGGCAAATGATACTACAAACCCTGCCGCTCGTAGTGGCGAAGGGCCACTCGCAGGTATGCCGATCATCGATGCTGACCAAGCACGTACCGTCGTCATCATCAAGCGTTCCCTTTCCGTAGGATATGCAGGTGTTGATAACGATCTATTCTACATGGACAAGACCATGATGTTGTTCGGTGATGGAAAAGCAATGATGACCGGTTTGAATAACGCTATCAAAGAGTCTTAATTCCTTGGTCTTAAAGGAACGTTGAAAGCATGAATAGGAGTGGCTAAAACGGAGAGGATAACATGAAGTCGAGAACACTTCTCATTTTACTGCTATCGATTTGTCTCCTAGCACCTGTTGTAGCCAATCCTAACGGTCCGCCTTGGGATAATCCGATCAGTGGGGGACTAACCGTCGAGACAGGTTGTAGTTGCCACGGAGATGGAGTTCCTTCAAACGATGTCGTGGTTTCAATTTCAGGCATTCCTCGTGCATATACATTAGGGGAATCCTACAATTTTACCGTTAATCTTCAACATGCGTCCTACGAGAACGGTGGATTTTTGCTAACCGATTACGGAGTTGGTACGTTTACAGCTGGTGAAGGCTCGCAAATCGTAACAAATACTGATGGTTCGGAACCTGGCGCAGTCTCGCAAGCAGCTCCAAGCAATGATTGGGTCATCACCTGGACCGCTCCATCAAGTGACGTTGGCGATGTTTCCTTTTCTCTTGCAGGAAATGCAGTTGATGGTATGGATGGAGCAAATGCAGGCGACAATTGGAATCTTTTGTCCTTCTTCATCTCATCA
Source organism: Euryarchaeota archaeon UBA443 (assembly GCA_002499195.1). Classification (GTDB taxonomy): domain Archaea; phylum Thermoplasmatota; class Poseidoniia; order Poseidoniales; family Poseidoniaceae; genus MGIIa-L2. The sequence goes on along the minus strand of DAKS01000018.1, from coordinate 69,111 downwards.
CCAGAGACCATGACCAATGATGATGAAGAGAATCTTGCACTTCGAACAATCAGTGTAGGAGACTTCGAATCACTGTTTGTAGCAGAGGAAGATCATGAAGCACTTGAAGCAGAACGACAAGCTGAAATTGCACATGATTTCTTTGCAAATGGGAACCTCTTCTATTGGACAACTTTGTCCATTATTCTGATAGGTGCTGTTGTTCAAGGAGAATTCTATGAGCGCCGATTTGGAGGTGGTCCGAAGCATCTTGATATGCGGCTTGCCGTTCCACAAGGAATCCGAAGAGGCATCCTGACACTTGCTGTGCTTCTAGCATTCGGTTGGGCAGTCGATGATGGCCAGCCATGGGGATATGCTTTCATTCTAGGAATGCTAACTCTATGGGGTATGTTTGGTGTTTATCGGACCATCGTACAAGCTCGTACAGAACCTGAACACCAAGATTTGGTGTGAGGGAGTTCTTTGACATCGGGCAAAGGATTGCAACTTGAACGAGATGCATCACTTCCTGTTCAGGCTCACTTCGATGCACTTACGCAAAAAGCAACACTTGGTTTTGTGCTTATTGCAATACTGACCTTTGCATTTATATCAAAAATTGACTTGCTTCTAGAAGCGATAATGTCTCACTTGAATCCATGTGATGACGTATCATGTCTTACTTTGTATGAGCCTGCGTCTTGGAGTGTTGTTCGGTGGTTAACCGCTGTGTTTTTATCGATCCTATTGATTCTACCTTTCGTTCTACATTCAATGTATACGTTTGCACGACCGGGGCTTACTCAGAGTGAGAAAAATATGTTGAAGCGTTGGATGGTAGCATCTGCAATTCTTGGCTATGTGTCTCTCTTTATTCTGTTCTATTTTCTTATTCCTTTGCTCTATTTATTCGGTGATGGAATACACCAACAAATCGGATTAAGTACTCAATATGATGCTGTTTCTTTGTTCACATTTGCTCTTTCCATATTTTGGGCTATTCTAATCACATACATTATTTCCTTTGCAACGGTTACGGCTGGTTCACTAGGTTTAATCACCGACAACAATCAAGATTGGTGGAGGACTCGAGTTCTTGGAATTGGTGGCGTAATCCTACTGCTTTCCCTCCCTGGACGTTGGAATGGCACTAACATCGTTCTCCTAAGCCTAATGATCATGTTTCTTGAATTTTCTATTCGTAAAAGTGTACGGGAATCAAAAGAGGTTATGAGCCCGAAAGCGCTTTTCGACCATGAAGGGCGACGTAGATTTGTAACCTATGTTGATTGTTCATGTCAAGGAGTATCATTTCCAATCGATACATCTCCTGCAAATACAGGTCTGCTCAAATATGAATCATTATGTGATAACATCGATGAACGTGAGCATTTGATCGATGCTATTGCTCGTTACCGTCTCACAGATGTTATCATCGGAGGTTGCAATTCATCACCATTGCCTTCAAATTTTAAAAAATCAGTAGAGTCGGTAAATTGTCGTTTACGAGGTCTGAACTTTCTCGAAATGCAAGGTGCTACGCCATCAAATAATGAGCAATTAAGAGATGAAATCCAAATCCATTTAGAAAATGTGACCGACCCATGGACTTCCTCACAGCGAATTGATGCATGCTCAAATCGAATGAAAGATTCAAGTGTTCGCAAGTTCATTCCAGTCGAATCATCTATCTGGCCAGAAATGCAAGATGGAGTATTGCGAATATCTGTCAAGAATTGGACAGATGATGAATTAGCTACTTTTCGGGCCATGCAGCCTTAAAGTGTAGCAATAGACCCAACACTTGAAACGATTCAATGTTGTGAGAGGACTATGGGGAAAAGGGGACATGCAATTGGGATGGTCCTTTGCATCGTAATGGCGATAGCGTCCCAAATCTATTCTGAACAAATCAATGACTTGTTTCAGATAGATGTCAAAGGTTCTGAAAGTACAGCAGCACCATTGGTAGGCCTTCAACAAAATGAATCGTGGTTGGTTGTACTTGTTGACTTTGATTCTAATCCTTTAAACCAAAATGCAAAGGATACAATTGAAGACGAACTTCAACTATATTCAGAAGATTATCTTACGCAGGCGGTTGGAAACTCCGTCGAATTATCGATCGAGATTTACAATGACATCCTCAGAGCACCAAAACCACTTTCTGCATATGGGGAAGATGGAGCGAATGGACGTGATTATGGAGGTGGAACTGATTTTTTACCTGCTCAACTTGCTGAATTCGTTGTAACATCTCTTGAACAGGAATCATTCGAACAATATGATTTGAATGATGATCGTGTAATTGATCGGTTCCTAATTCTGCATTCAACACTGGCTCAAGAACAAGGTTCAGGTTCGTCAAATCGTATTTGGTCACATTTTACATCCTTCTCAGAACCGTTGGATAAGGGCGAATATTCCTTTGAACACTATACTATGTCATCAATGCGACATGGCGAAAATGGATTCGGTACGATTTTGCATGAGATGATGCACCAGTTTGGAGCATTTGACCTCTATCCCGTCCATGATTCTGGATACTCTGGTTCTTGGAAAGGTATCGGAGTGTGGGACATCATGGCGAGTGGAAATTGGAATGGAGGAGGCGATACACCTGCTCTGCCAACGGGTCCTACTATGGCGGCAATTGGCCATGCTGCGACACGAGACGTAAACTTACAATGGCCATCAGGATCTCCTGGACCCTGTATTGGACCAACCGTAAGCATCGATTCACGCACACTCGGAGGTGATCGAATACGAATTCAAATTTCTGAAGATGAGTTTGTTTGGATTGAAAAACGAACTCAACAAGGGTATGATCAATCGTTACCTGGCGAGGGAGTACTCGTTCTCCTAGAAGATTGGGCCGCTGGAGATTCAGCTCATAATGCTATGAATATCGACCAACGAAGACCCTATCTTAAGGCAATTGAGGCGGATGGTAATCAAGAACAACTCAAGGGCATCAATGATGGTGTTGCAGGTGATTTGTTCCAACCCGGAGATGAGTTTGGAGAACGTGGCATACTTATCCGTGACCATGACGGTGTTCTTGTTCCATGGCATGCACGTATCGTTGACAATGATGGTCAATGGGATGTAGAATTCCATTCATTGAATTGTTCTCCAACCTACGATATCGATTTGAAAAACTTTGGTTCATCCCTATTGCAAGATGAGCAATTTGTTCTTGAGATAATCAACAGTGAAGATGAGATACAATGTTGGGGGTCATTGAATGGTACTGATGGCCGAACAATAGAATTTAGCAATAACTCAAATTCAAATTCGTTGCACTTTGGTACATTCTCATCGCAAGGAATGCTTGATTCAACGGCTACGTTTTCAGGGCTTATCCACTGCCAAAATGATGTGTTTGATATCAAGACTACCATCTCAACACTCGGTACAATTCCGAATACTAACGAAATGGAACTTGTTGATACTATCAATGTCGATAAGCCAACAATATTGATTATTCCCTACATTGGAGAAGGAGTTGGTTCTGGAGAATTTACAATAGAAATAGCTGGCCCCTTGTCAAGGGTTGCTACTGCTAATCCCAGCGTTCGAGTCGATAATGGTAATGGAAGCATCACCTTAGAAATCGAACCTCAAGGATTACTGCAAGAGAATATGTATGTTCTTGGAACGATACATCTTGAGGCTTTTAATGGAGAACATTGGACAATCGACGTTGAATTGAAAGCAACAAGTGAAGACGATCTATTCCTTATCGGCAACCAATCTTTTGTCTTTAGCACCTTTTTCATTGTCTTTGCTGCATGGTTTGCAACATCCCTCTTTGGAAAGAAAAAGAAGGCTGAAATCGATGTTGAACAGCAAGTCTATTCCGATGAAGAATTCTTACCTGGCAACCACCTTTGAATGCGTAGATAATTCCATCCTAAGTCATCGGGAATCGCACAAATCCATTGTTTGTGAACTCCTTCAGCAAGACGTACACTAAGACATACACCCTCCCATGTTGATGATGCTTCTTTCTTTGGCTGAATCAACCATGGGGCGTGAGATTCATTCAAATCACCATCGTAAACCCTCCACCGACAGCCATACTTGAATCCTGGACGCAACAACAAACCGCGACCAAGTAGATCATGCATCAGAAGAGAATCCGAGGATGGCTCTTTTTCTTGAGTAATCATCTGCTGAATGTACGTATCTTCTTCTTGGCGGAGAACACGCCCAGACATATGCTCAATACCGATTTGGTCCCAACTCCAAGTATCTGAATGTCGAACATAACTTCCAGATTCGGTTGGAGTTTTGTTGTTCCAATTTTCAAGGAACGTATCCTTTTCATGTTGCGATAGATCATTCCAACATAACAAATCACCCTTGGGATGAATCAAATCTATTTTGTACATAGTCACATCAAGTTCATCATCGATTACAAACAACTCCGCGTCAACATCCAAGCCATTGGATTTTCTACACCAATCCAGTAGTTTCTCCCATTCAAGCCGATCGTGTGTTGTTGCTATAGCAACCGATGACTGATACCTCTCCTTCTGATGATTGCGATCTCGATGCCAACGGATACCCCAAGCGAGTTGTTCACTCTCAGGTCGATGTATTGATGGAACAATCATTTCCCCACCATTTCTTCCAACATCCATAATGATGGCTTCGTAAATCAATCGTGGATTCTTTAGAAGTTCTGATTCAAGCCAACCTTTGTTCGGAAGAGGTACATGCCGATGCCAATGACAGAACAATACCTCTGATGCAGTCAATGTAATCGATCCATCTTCGTGTCGATGGCCGAGAGCACTTTTTTCATACAATCGTATTGAAAGAGGAGGGGGTATTTTCCAGAATCTGCCATCCTCGATCGGTGCCTGTATCTTGAGTTTCTCATCCGAATCGGCAGATTCAAGGTCCAAATTACGAGAAGTTCTTGCCCTAGGCTTGAACTTTCGACGTTGCCGGACCATGTTTCCTCCTGAGATTCCCCCCATATTGTTGCGTCGATGACCGATTGTCCTAAGGACTACCACCCTGACATACAAAACGGGGAGCAGTATGGTTAGCGGGTTCTTAGGAACACTTACCACGGAAGAGCGAATGCTTCTTCATCTTCTCGACCACCAACTTCCTGAAAATAATTGGGAAGCGCCCATGGCACTTACGCAAGCGGGTATCTCTGCAGCTGTCCATGTACAAAGAAAACACGTCCCTCGGACCTTAAAGCGCCTTGAAGGGAAATCCTTTCTCAACACAACGAGTCGACATGTTCCGGGTGCACGCCAACGACGACGTGTATATTCTCTTACCAATCAAGGACGTGAAAGTGCTCAGTCAATTCTCAAGAAGATCAAGTCCACCCCGGTCCAAAGTAATGGTACGACTGTACTGCTGGAATCCTTGCTATCAAGTTCACAAGACACCCTAGAAACTCTTGCACACATCGATGAACATATGGTCGCCCATTCTGAACCGGTTATGTCTCCTGTTTCACATCCAGAGGGTTCAGCATCTTTGGATGCACAAGCAGGTGAATCATTGGTACGACGTTTGTTTGCTCGAGCATGGCAAGATGGGCGGATAACAAAGGATGAGCAACTCTTACTCAATGAAGTCGTTGATTTTCTTGGCATGCATCCAGATCGTGTACGGCGATTGTCGAATGAAGCGCGTCGTGAAATCGACGTTCCACCGCCCGAAGAAATCTATCTTGACATGCTGCGCCAAGCATTGGTTGATGGAGTTATTCACGAAGAAGAGGAAGCCCTTCTTCAGACGGTCCAAATTGCATTTGATATTGATTCAAACACGCATGAAAGAATTCTCAGGCAGGCTAAACAGCAACCCTATATCACACCAGAATTGGAGGCATATCGCTCGGTGTTGAAGACTGCTCTCATTGACGGAGTCATAACGAACGATGAATCTGCAATGCTAGAAACGCTAAGAAAAGAAACTGGAATTAGTGAACAGGAACATGCGATGCTACTCGCTGAATTACAAGATGCAATGGAGGAATAAATAATGGGTATGAGTGATGATGATGCAAAGGTCCACGACGCTTTGAAAAAATTGGAACGTGGTTTGAAGAACATGGAACCATCCAAGGTTTTACTCGTAGGGGACGTGATGATGGATTGTTACATTCATGGTTTTGCGAACAATCTGAATTCAAGAGCTCCTGTTCCAGTTCTCAAAGAGATTTCCAGAGATGTTGATGTAGGTGCTGCAGCCCATGTTGCGCGTGGTCTTGATTCGCTTGGATTGAAGAGTCATTTACATGGTGTAGTAGGTGATGACGATTCTGGCCTTGCAATTCTTGAAATGCTTGAAGAAGAGGGAGTCGATACATCGGGTATTGCCGTCCTTGAGGATAGAACTACCACTGTTAAAACACGACTCCTAGGTGCTCGCGAAGGATTGGTTAAGGGGGAGCAACTCCTTCTTCGATGGGATATTGAAGATGATGAACCAATTCCCTCTTCGGCTTTGACCACTCTGATCGATCGTACGATAGAAGCAATTCCAAATTCTTCTTGCCTCATCCTATCGGATTATGGTCTTGGAGTCTTAGACGATAATGGTGCAGAACGTCTCATCAAGGCAGCAAAGGAACATGAGGTTCCAATCATTGCTGATCCAAAACTCACTGGACTTCATCGAACCCAAGGTGTCGATTGGATCTTGTTCCAATCAAAGGGATTGGAATTGATGCGCCGTCGCTTAGGTGCTTCAACAGGTGCTGAAGCGGCAGCGATGCTTCTTGAGACAAATGAATGGAAACACTTACTGATTCTTGAAGGACAAGATGGAGTTACCATTCACTCAAAAGATGAAGATACGGTGCATGTTCAATGTATGCTTGAAGAGATTCGGCAAATGATCGGTTTGATCGATGCTGCTGCAGTTGCAGTTGCTACAGCGATTGCACTCGATCTTTCTGTCGAAGAAACAGCACAACTTGCTAATGCAGCAAGTGAATGTATCCTTATTGCGGATCGTACAGACCGATTTGTTCTTCGATTAGACGATATGATTGATCGAATTGGCGACATTGCATGGTCCCTTCAAGTATCGAAGCGTTGAGGTGGTGATTGTGAGTTCATGGCCAAGGCCAACTACGGCGGATGTTGGCTTGCGCTCATTTGCAACTACGCGTGCAAGATTGTTCGAAGAAACTGCTATGGGCATGCAAGCCTACTTGTTGGAGAGTCAAATACCACCAGATGCAATCCATCATTCAGCAGTTTGGACCGTTCAGGTACCACTGCATGATGATTCGAATGGGCTACTCCTTGTCCAATGGCTCGAAGAAATTCTCTTCAAGGATGAGGTCGAAGAGAAGTGGCTGGTCGATAGTTCAATCAAAATTCAGGAACAAGAAAGTGGACTTGTTTTGGAAGCACAAGTTCGTTGGATTTCATCCAATCATATTGAAAAGGAGGTCGAAATAAAAGCAGTGACACGCCAAGATCTAGTCGTATCAGAAGTATTGGCAGGGCAAATTCTCAACTCACCATGGAAGGAAGTACCAACATTCGAAGGACCTGGATGGTACAGTGATGTTGTGTTTGACATTTAGGTGGGAATCCTTGGGTGGACGCTCGTACCCACAGGCCGTATCTACATACTTCCTCCGTCCCGAATCCCCACAGCACCCATGGCCCCAGGTAGGGATGCTCCGTTCCCGGCCTGACCTGTTCCCCCGGTTATTTGATTCCCGTTTCCCTCCGGAAACGGTTCTCAACACCCGGATCATGTGGGGGCGAGACATCTACGTCCGCATGCAGGAACCCATAAGCCGCTTTCGCCGCCCCAAGGCATTCAACCCACCATAAAGACGATTTGTGGTAAAGGGTACGCCTAGCTCCCCGCCTATCCCATAACATCCTGCAATAGGCTATATTTCAACCAAACGATGAACAATGTCAGACTTCTTCTTCGTATTTCGAAGGACATGATGTCTTGATTACATCAGCCTCTACTACGTAGGTGTCATCTGATAACTTGAAGAGACCCTCTGCATAAACTGTCCGATTATCTCCTAATCCATTGGAAATTGATCCAGCATTTGAATAATCGATAAGCAAAGAAAATTCAGAACCTTCCAATATGAATGTCATCGAAGATTCATTGATGCTTCCATCCCTTATTTCACCACGAACTGCGACTTCTTCACCCATATGCTTTGACTTATTTTCCATCAATTCATCAATGGTTAGTGTTGGCTCCGGAGCTTGAAGAAAAACCGTACCTAGAATTGCAATTGTAACCACGCTTCCAATCAAAAGTAAACGGTTACGATAGGAAAGCATTGTATCAAATCACTCCAATCGACAGACATATTTCAACATCTGCTCTTCAACGCTGACGGTGTGATGATCCAATTGCATCTTCAATTGTATCAAACCCAGAATCCCTGAGTTTCCTGTGCAAACCATGAACAATTGATTTCGTTAAACCCGGTCCTTCGAAGACAAAACCTGCATATGCTTGCAGTAATGTCGCTCCTGCTGTTATTTTCTCCCACGCATCATCCGCATTCATAATTCCTCCAACCCCAACAATTGGGAGTTCTCCGTTTGTATAGGAGTAGATATGACGAATCATTTCCGTACTTTGATTCTTCAATGGTGAACCAGAGCAACCCCCTTGCTCATTGTATACCTTGTGCGTCTGATTCGGTCGTAACAGTGTAGTATTTGTTGCAATAATTCCATCGATTTGACAATCGATTGCAATATCGATAATAGCTTCAAGTTCATCTGTTGACAAGTCCGGTGCTACTTTGAGCAAGAGCGGTTTTTGGTTCTGTTTTGACTCCTTAGAACATGCTACATTGACCTCAATACATGCATCGAGAATCCCTTTCAAATGATCTCCATGCTGCAAATCTCTCAAACCGGGCGTATTTGGCGACGATACATTGATCACAAACAAATCAACATATGGCCATAGTCGCTTGAGAGTTGTTGAGTAGTCCGTTTTAGCATCTTCAAGTGGTGTGATTTTCGACTTTCCAAGATTTGCCCAAACTGGAATTGTTCGTGTTCCTGATTTTTGTAACGTTTTGACAACGTTTTCACTGCCAGGATTGTTAAATCCCATTCGATTTACTAGGGCACGATCAGCACCATGACGGAACATCCTAGGTTTCGGATTACCCGATTGTTCGAGCATTGTCACACCTCCGATTTCGGAGAAGGCCAGTCCGATCGATTCCCAACCACGTAGAGCCTCAGCTTTCTTGTCCATTCCTGCTGCCAACCCAAAGGGATGTTCGAATTCCATATCAAAACAACGTGTCTTCAAAGACTTCCTTGGTTTATACACAAGTCGAAGAAGTGCTCTAAACATAGGATTCGAAGATGCGAACCTCAGCATTAACAACGAACGAGAATGGGCTTTTTCAGAATCCTGAAGAGCCAAAAGAGGTCTCGAGAACCACCGGAAAACTCTGCCCATGGTTTATGGTCGGACCGATATCCTTCAATCCTTGCGCTACTTGGAGGGCTCATGGAGGAGAATTCCACACGTTGGCTTGCACTGCGAGAAGCGGCTCGAAGGATCCTTGTTGAGCAAGAATTAATCATATCGGTTCCATCTCCATACGTGGAGAACTGGCAACGTTTACTATTGAACATAGCCGATTCAATGCCACAACGTTTAGAGTTTCCAACCATTCAAGAAGGTGATTTTTTGGTTTCACAAAAGGGCAATGAGATCTTTCATGTTGGCGCTAATGAACCAGTATCAGTAAAGACATTATGGCTACCATATAATGCAGATAGAATCAAGAATGAACTTATTCAAATGTGTTCTGAATTACTTCTTGCAGGCTATCCAGGATGTAGTGGTTGTGGATATCGAGATGAAGAAGACGAATGGGATGAATTTGCTCATCGGCAGCGAATAAAAAAACCGCTTTAGTAAATCCAGATAACATAAGTTATCTGTTTGATTTCAACTCTAGCGAGCCTTCAAGTACAGTCGACAAACGCATTGAAAATATGAGCATCGTCGTCCTCGCTGAGAAACCAAGTGTCGCCGGAGATATCGCTAAGATGCTCAAGATTAGCAAAAAAGAGGCAACTCATTGGGATGGCGATGACATCATTGTCACTTGGGCAGTTGGACATATGCTCGAACTCAAATACATGGATGATTATAACCCAGATTTCAAAAATTGGAGAAAAACTGCGGCTGATTTACCGTTTGTTCCAGAAGAGTTTCAGTTCAAACCAAAAGGAGGATCAACACGGAAGCAACTGACTGCTATTAAGAAAATCATGGCGGATAAAAACGTCACAGAGATTGTCAATGCTTGTGACGCCGCACGTGAAGGAGAACTTATTTTTCAAACCATCTACCGCTATTCGAAATCGAAATCTCAGGTTTCTCGAATGTGGCTTCAATCAATGACACAGGAAGCAATTCAAAGGGCATGGGATGAACGTAAATCATCAGATGAGTATCAAAATCTTTCAGATGCTGCCTACAGTAGAAGTTACGCTGATTGGCTCATTGGAATGAATGGATCGAGAATTGCAGAAGTTTTTCTTCCAAAGAAGCGAACAGAACGGATATCTCTAGGCCGTGTACAAACTGCAACACTTGCAATACTCGTTGATCATGAGATTGAAATTCTCCAACACACCGCGACTCCATTTTGGGTGTTAACGGCACAATTTGAGGGAACTGATAGCAAATGGACAGGTCGTTGGGAAGGTGGACAATCTGGAGAGGATACCAAGCCTCATTGGATTCTAACACTTGAAGACAAAGAACGAATTCAAGAACTTCTTGATTCGAATGAGAAAGCGATTGTCACACAAAAAATCACAACAAGTAAAGAACGCCCTCCACTTAATTTCGACTTAACAAGCCTACAACGCCAAGCAAACTCTTTCTTTTCTTGGCCAGCAAAACGAACTCTCAATGTTGCTCAAGCATTGTACGAACGTCATAAATTGACAACATATCCACGTACTGATTCACGGTTCCTTCCGACAGATATGAAGGATACAATCAATCAAACCCTTGAAAATTTAGGAGGCATGGATGACATGAAAGGATTCATCCAAAACTTAACCAACAATGGATTACAAAATGTTTCCAGAAATTTCAACGATGCGAAAGTCAGTGATCACTTTGCCATTGTACCAACTGGAAAATTACCTAGCGGATCTCTTTCAAAAGATGAACTACGTTTGTACAACATGATCGTACGTAATTTTATTGCATCTTGGCATGGGGAAGCAACAATCGAGAAACAGAAACGAACTGCGGACTTGAAGGGTGAAATTTTCAATAAAGAAACTCGAAAGTACACCACTCTAGGTTGGAGAGAAGTCGTTCCCAAGTCTTTGGATTTCCCAGAAGGATGGGGTACTCTTTCTGCAGATTCTCCAGAAGCCAGTATTACATCCCACGAATGGAGTGAAGAAAAATCAAAACCACCGGCACGTATCAAAGAAGCTCGTCTTCTCTCATTGATGGAAAAAGCAGGCAAGGATATCGATGATGAAGAGATTGCTGAAGCCATGTCTGGAAAAGGCTTGGGAACACCTGCGACTCGAGCAGATACAATTGAAAAATTATTGTCGAGAGGTTATATCTCAAGACAGAAATCTGGTGCTCTAAATGCGACCCCTCATGGCATTCGAATTATTGAGATACTACGCCGAATTCCTGTTGAGTGGATTACATCACCCGAACTCACTGGAGAAATGGAGGCAGCACTTAGTGCAGTACAGGAAGGTGAACTAGAGGCTTCCAAGTACATGGATTCAATAATTGAGCAAACACGTGATTTGGTAACAAGAGTACGTGATCATGATCGAAGTACCCTATTTGAGAAAGATATGTCGATTGGAACATGCCTAAAATGTCAAAGCCCAATAATTGAAACGGCTTTGTCATATACTTGTGAAAAGAACGAAGGAAAGGACAAGGGGTGTTCATTTGTTTTCTGGAAGGACACCAGTGGAAGATGGTTCGACCGCTCTACTGCAAAGCGCTTAATTGAGAACAAAGAAATCACAGATTTGCATGGTTTCTTCAATCGTGATGGAGAATCCTATGAAACCTCTGTAACTATCTCAGATGAAGGAAAAGTCAGTTCTGCGAAGTCAACAGGAACTCGCGCCAACAGTTCTGATGAACCAATTTGTCCATGTCCAAAATGTGATGGAACGATTCGACAAACAGATACACACTATGCATGCGATAACGAGGAATGCAAGTTCTTAGGCGTAGGGAAGGTTATCTGTAAGCGAGAAATCAGTCCTGATGAAGCAAAGTCAATACTTGTGAAAGGAAAATCACCACTGATTGAAGATTTCATATCTCGTCGTGGCCGTCCATTCCCTGCTTATCTCGTTCTCGAAGGCAACAAAGTTGGATTTGAGTTTCCGCCACGAGAGGCTGCGGCTGATGCTCGTCGATTCGAAGTTAATCCAGAAGTGGTCGCTATTTGTCCAAAGCATGGTGCGGAGATTTACGAGACGGAAACACATTTCCGACCAAAGACAAGTGCGAGTGGATGTAAAATCGACATTCCACGAGAAATTTCCAAGAGAGAGATTACGAGAGAAGAAGCAAAGCAAATGATCGAAAAAGGCGAGATTGGGCCATTTGACGATTTGATCGCAAAGAAAACTGGAAATCCATACACAGCAATTCTTTGGCTCAAGAAAAACGAACGTGTTGGTTATCGCTTTGCTAAACGCTAGATAGAGAAGAAACTTCTTGAAGTTCGGTCCATCGTAGATGAACATGGACTTCGACTATGATGTTATCATCATCGGGGCTGGGCCTGTTGGAGGCTACACTGCAAGACTGCTTTGTGAGCGGGGACTCTCTGTTCTGATGGTTGAAGAACATAATGAAGTTGGGCGCCCATTTCAGTGTGCTGGCCTTGTAACTCCAAGTGCAATGGATGCAGTCGAAGCTTACGACACTGTGGTGGCTGATGTTGATGGTGCCCTGATTCATGGCCCTTCTGGAACCCTCGTCCCTGTTGGACGTGAAGGTGAATTGAGAACTTATGTAGTCTGTAGAAAACGATTCGATCAAACAGTTGTTCAACAAGGGCTAGAAGCAGGATCAGATATTCTCCTCGAATCACAACCTGTCTCAGCAGATGTTCAAGAAGATGGTGTTGAGATTCAAATCATAAACCAACGCACAAACGAAACAACAACCCTTCGGTCAAAACTTCTCATCGGGTGCGATGGCGCACATTCCTGGGTTCGCCGACGCTTCAAAATGGGATATCCAAAGGAAATGCTGGTCGGGTTTCAAACCGAGGTTGTCGGATATGAAGGAAAAGAACGCTGGTTAGAAATGTATAGTGGCTCTGAAATCGCACCCGGATTTTTTGCATGGATCATTCCATCTGGCAATGGTACCCATAGAATCGGCCTTTGGTCTAAAGCCGATCTACTTGATGGCCGGACTGTTCTTGATTGTTACAATGACTTCCTTCAACATCCTCTTTGGAAAGACAAATTTGAGAACATTACAGAGACTGCACGCTATTGCGGCCCTGTTCCTTCAGGGATGATTCGCCGACCGTTCAAAGATCGAGTACTGGTAATTGGTGATGCTGCTGGCATGGCCAAACCGACTACAGGCGGCGGTCTAGGACCAGGATTCAAACAAATTTCTTCGGTTGTAGATCGACTCGTGAAACAAATTAATCTGGACCAACTTTCTGAGAAGCACCTCAAATACGTTACCAAAACATCATGGCCAAAAATGAAAAAAGAACAGGACCGTGCTCGAGCACTAAGAGATCTTCTCGTTTCAACACGTTCGGATGAAGAACTAGATGCGCATTTTGCTAATTTTGCAAAACCGGAAGTAATTTCATTGATCAACGAGATTGGTGACATAGAAAAACCGGTTCCACTGGGTCTTGCTTTATTGAAAAACGTCCCAGCATTTCGCAAACTTGCTCTAAAGGCTGGAGTCAAGCTCCTGTTTACTTGAGGTGAAGGAATGTCAAATTGGACAATCATTCATCGTGTACGATACCCTCCATTTGATGATAAAAGAATCAATGCTGATGCTGCACCTGTTTCGGAAAAAATTGTTGAATCCAATTTGAGTGATGTCCAAATTGAGCAACGATTACCACCGTACAAAATTGAAAGTAAAGAGGGGTGGCTTCTTGAGCGACTCATCACAAATAACGATGGTAAAAAGATGGAGCATGTAACTGACACAGTTGTAGATACACGGCCATTTGTTCAGCTTATCAATCAACAACGTAGAGGATGGTATATTCTGCCGAACAACTTGCACCGTTATGCCAGAAATATGATCAATGCTGCTGTTATTCTACTTTTGACTACACTAGTGTACTTGTTTTTAGAACCCTTGCTTAGTGCGATAGGTATTCCGAGTTTTGGTACGAAGAGCATGCAAATTGGACTCCTCGATTATCCTATTCTCAGTATTATCGTTGTACCAATTTTGATGCTTCCTATCGTATTGCGCCTCATTGCAAATTTCATTGATTTGAAACGTCAACAAGATTTTTTCCGCACTCCTATTGAACATCCAATCGTTGAGTTTTCAAATCAGGTCGTCAGTGGTAAACCACTGCGTGGAACGATTCATATTCCCGAGGAATTAGCTGATTGGAAATCGATGACCGTACATTGGCAAGTAGGTACTTTGCCACCATCTAGGAAAGCACTAATCGACATTTCCAATACATCTGAGGATTCCCAACCGCCGATTGGTCTTTCCACGCCATTACCACACCACTGGGAAGCAGGGCTTGATGACGGTACAGCAGGGGGGGAGGATTCCCCGATGGAAAGACAAGACATCCAAGGAGGAGTGTTTTTGCGACCAATGCGCTTTTCAGAAGAAGGAGGTCAATCCAAGATTGATGATGATGGATCGTTTGAGATCCCACCTCCTGAACAATTATGGCCGGGTACAATGAATTCAAGCCTCCATCGAATCCATTGGGAATTCATTCTCAAGATAAAACGTGAAAAGCAAATGCCATTGTTATGGGTATGTCCGGTTAGAGTTGAATTCTCTGATCAACTTGTTCACCTTGAAAATCTCGAAATAAGCGATCCTAGGACAGAACAACTCTACATTGGCCGACGTTAGGTTCATGTTCTTCAGGTCCATGTATCGGTTATGGCCAAGAAGCCTTTCATCGCAGTTTTCCTTTCGCTACTGATGTTTTCGGGTTGCTTTGGCGCTGAATCGGAGACAGAGGTTGATGATGATCAGGTTGTTGTGATTCCATATAGCATATCCGCTTCTTGGGACAAACAGTCAGTAACAGGAGAGATTGGAGAAATCCTAGAATTGAGCATACTACTAGAAACGACTGGAGAAGGTACGTTTAGTATTGATTCTGACATCAAACTTGAAAATGAATCAATTAGTTCATCCGACTGGAGCATAAATACAAAACCGACATACATCTCAATAATTCTGTTACCAAATACTCCCGGAATATATGAGATCGATGTAAAAATTATCCCCTCAGAAGGCGATGAAATAACAATGTCGAATACTGTAGATATTCTTGTACCCGATGAAGGCACAACTTCACTCGTTGCCCCTCAATATCTTGTTGTTGAATCATCAATGCTAGTTCTTCAAGGAAAGGTTTTGCATGAAAGCCTAAACACATGTTTAGCCCAAATCGATGTTCCTGAAGAAGATTCTACAGTCAATTCTAATTCTCTCACAATCCAATCAGATGGCTCATTCACATCAATTCTGACTGATTTAGATTTGAGAACAGAATCCTTTGTAGTGACTATCAGTGCTCAGTGTGGCCAATATACATTATCAGAAGATTATCGGAATATAACAATCATTGTTGAAGCTAACAACGATATTGATGGTGATGGAATCACTGATGAACTCGATTTATGCCCTGAAGGAGTAGGGGAATCGGATGGTTGGGCATCGAATTTGCCTAGTGATGCAGACCAGGATGGTTGTCGAGATTTTGATGAAGACCTTGATGATGATAACGATGGAATATTGGACTCCAATGATGGTTGTGTTTCAACCATTGGATGGTTGAGTACGCTGGAAAACGATAGAGATCAAGATGGATGTCATGACGATAGTAATGATGAGGATGATGATGGCGATGGAATTCCTGATGTTGATGATTCTTGTTTGAACGGAGAAGTGAACTGGCCTGCAAACCTCTACAATGATTGGGATCAAGATGGCTGCAATGATTTACTCGAAGATTTGGATGATGATAATGATGGTGAAAACGATTCAACCGATGCCTGTCCAAGAGGGCGTTCAAATTGGCAGTACGAGCGAACTCAAATTACAGATTTTGATATGGATGGATGCTATGATTCCACTGAAGATTTAGATGATGATAATGACAATGTCAACGACGTTAATGCTACGGGAGCAACCCTCGACTTATGTCCAACAACACCATTAGGAGCTGTTGATGTTGACGAATTTGGTTGTGCCGCAGTTGAACGTGATACGGACGCAGATGGAGTGAATGATTTTATCGACCAATGCGAAGGAACTCCAAGCGGATTGCAGGTCAATTCATTTGGATGTGCAGATCTTGATGGAGATGGGGTTTTTGCTAACGTCGACATATGTGCCGATAGCCCTGAGCGTTGGACAATCGATACGGATGGATGTGCAATTGTACAAAAGCCTGTACAATGGACAGCAGGAACGTCTGTAAATGGTCCAATGGATATTGTTCCAACCTTCACAGTACCTACACTTGATGGAACGTTTACATTCCAAAACAAGTGGACTGGTAACGATGTATATCTCTTCATGTTCAAGTATACAGATAGTAGTGGAAACTCAAATTCAGGAACATGGTCAACTAATCCTGGAACCTTCATTCGCAATTTACCAGACAACACTCATTTGTTCTACGGTTCGTTTGATTCTTCATACCATAACGATATACTTTCACGAAAAAGCGATGTTGAGACACGTCTAAATCCGAGTGAGGAAGAGAAATGGGATGGTCGAATTCACTACATTGATATGGACGCTAGTAACATCCAAGGTGGGCTTGGTGAAATGATTTCAAACTTCAATAGTCCCTTTTTTATGGGGATTGATCGATTCCAGAGAGCACGCGATACTGGCTCAATTTACGCATGGGTATCTCAAACAAATGATCCATTCCACTACACATACGAACCTCATCAGTGGAATGCTGAGTTTGAACCAGAAATCAGAATGCAGGATACAGGAATCGATGTGGTGACACTTTACGATTTCGAGCGACATTCTGGTGGATGGCAAGCAAACCACAATTCCTACCGTAATGCAACATTCAGTTTACCTGATAACTTAAGTTCATACGATACACTAGAAGTATTCCATGAGCATGCTTGCGATGAACGAAGTAATCGGTATCAGAAAAGTGATGGAAACTATGGGGGTTGTCATGAATGGGATTATCTTGCTCATCTCTACATATGCGATGCTGATAATTCATCTGTTTGTGGTACAGAATTTGTGCGTTGGATTACAACATATGGACGCGAAGGTCGCTGGTTGACCGACATCAGTCCTTACCTGTTCATGCTTGAAGAAGACCAAGATCGAAGATTCCGTTACAAAGGAGCGAATAAAGGAGATATGACGATCAAATTCCTATTCTCCAATTGGGGAAGTGGTGAGCGAGCATTTGATGCAGAATTTGGGTTTACTGGTGGAGAATTCGATGGTACTTACAATAATGAAAGTCGATATGTTAGGAGCCTAAATTTCACAGTTCCTAGCGAAACAACAAGAGTCGAAATCGTTGCAACTATTACAGGTCATGGTTTCCAAAAGGATGATGCGAACTGTGCAGAATTTTGTGATCATCAACATTATTACTACATGGGTTCTCATCAGACATACGAATGGCATCCAATCGTCTACTCAAGTACCGGTTGTGAAAACGAAGTGAGCAATGGAGTCGTTGCCAATCAATTCGGTTCGTGGCCCTATGGACGTGCAGGCTGGTGTGCTGGCCAAGATGTTAAACAATGGAGTTATGATATTACATCATGGGTAGACATGAATGGACAGGTTAACGAATTAACATATCGTGGTTTATTCAACGGGCAAGAATACAATCCCACAGGAGAATCAAGTAAAGGTGGAAGAAACATTGTTGCAGAGATTTGGGTCGTATTCTATACCAATTCAACAGCATGAATCGGAGGGTGACATTTTACCTCTGGAGCCTCGATAAGAGCGTTTGGAGTTTCTAGAAGATTATAGTCACTGTTTCTACGTACTGGAATGAATCCTGCACGTTTGATAGACAATTGAAGTTCGTACTCCGTTGCACTTAATTTCGATGTACCAGAGGCAGATACGACATTTTCTTCCATCATCGTGGAACCTGCATCATCTGCTCCCGCTAGGAGAGCCATCTGAGCAATGCTCATCCCCATCGTCGGCCAAGATGCTTGAATGTGATTCACGTTGTCCAAAAACAAACGTGAAATTGCAACATGACGAAGATATTCGGTAGGTCCTGCACCACGTTCAAATTTATTTTGGCCTCGATTACGTTTTCCAAAGCTGTTTGTTTCCAATTGAACTGGCCATGCGATGAAGGATGTAAATCCAGTTAGACCTTGTTTCAAAACCTCATCCTGCTGAGTACGGATTCGCTTGAGATGTTGGACTCTATCTGCATTCGTTTCACCAAAACCAATCACGTTTGTCGCACTTGTAGTCAATCCAAGAAGTTGGGCTTCTTTCATCACTCTTAGCCAATTATCTGGATGTCCTTTCTTTGGTGAAACATCTTTGCGAACAGTTTCGACAAGCATCTCAGCACCACCTCCAGGTAATCCATGCATTCCTGCATCTTTGAGTCGAACAAGAACTTCTTGCGTGGAGAGTCTAGTCACTTCAGCAATACCTTCAATTTCAATAGGAGAGAAGCAATCCAAGTCAATAGTTGGATGCTGTTCTCGTAATTCTTTGATGAGATCGATGTACCATTCGAAATCGAGTGAAGGATTAACACCTCCCTGCATCAGAATTCGAGAACCACCAATCGCCTCCAATTCATGGATACGATTATGAATTTCATCATAGGATTGAGTGTATGTTTCTTCATGACCAGGAGGTCTGTAAAACGAACAAAACTGGCAGTTAATAGTACAGACATTGGTGTAGTTGATGTTTCGATCAACGAGGTAAGTAACTTCATTTGTAGGGTTATGAAGTGTTCTACGATGATGTGCGGCTGCCATTAATTGATGAAGAGGAGCATTATCGTATAACTCGATACAATCTTCAACAGAAAGACGGAAAATCTCGGTCGAGGACTCTACCCGTTCAAGAATTTCATTCCAAGCCATAAGGCCACCTCAAAGGCTACCAACGATTCGTTCAATATCATCAATTGTTTTTGGACATGACCCTGTAAGGACATCAGGATCTCCATCAGTGACTAGAACATCATCTTCAATTCGAATACCAATATTTGCATATCGTTCTGGGCAGTCCACGTCAGGACGCCACGCTCCGAAATAGAGACCTGGTTCAACCGTAAGTACCATTCCAGCCTCTAAGAGACGTGGAGAACCGTCAGGCTTGTAGGTTCCAACATCATGAACATCAAGACCAAGCCAATGGCCAGTATTATGCATGTACCACCTTCGAAGTTCACCAGATTCCATATCAAGGGCCTCCTCGACAGATTGGCTTATCACTCCAAGTCGAATTAGACCTTCCGCAAGAGCTCTGCATGCAACCTCATGAGGCATATTGTATGGATTACCAACACGACAAACATCAATTGCTTTTTCTTGAGCATCGAGAACAACCTCATAAATTTCTTTCTGAGCGTCCGAAAATACTCCACCAATAGGCCATGAGCGTGTAATATCTGCAGCATATCCCTCGTACTCAGCGCCTGCATCAATGAGAATTATCTCATCGGATTGACAAGGAGAGTTGTTGACCGTATAATGGAGAATTGTAGCATTCTCTCCACAACCAACTATAGATGGGTATGCCCACCCACTGGTTCCACCATAGACAAAGAATCCTTCGATGATCGACTGAATTTGAAATTCATGAATTCCATCTTTACTCGCTGCCATAGCCAATTCATGAGCTTTGGAAGAAACTTCAGCAGCATAGCGCATTTGTTGAATTTCTTCGTCCGATTTTCGTAACCGCATCTCTGCGATTCGTCGACTTGGATCTTCAACACTTATTGGACCTGAACCGAAATGCTGACGCTTACGATCACGTTTCTTTACAGCGGTCATAACCAGAGCATCAATATCCGGATTTATTCCAGTTCGAACATGGACACGTACCGATGATTCAAGAATTCGGTCTAGATGAGATAGAACTTCTTCAGAAGAATCTGCCTTGTCTACCGCCCAATCCTTGAGAGCACCTTCGACACCATGTCGACGTCCTTCCCAAATTTCCATCAATGTGTCCTTTGGCTGTACAAAGATGTGAGATATCCATTGACCATCTTCATGGTAAAACATCAATGTCGCCTCGGGATCGGTCCATCCACACATGTAGAGCATGTCGCTGGATGAACGATAAGGATAGTGAACGTCGTTGCTTCGTGTTGCTTCAGGTAATGAAGATATTATGACAAGATCTCCAACATCAAACTGTGATAGTAAACGCTTCTGGCGTTCACGATACAACTCCTTGGAAATTGCACGTGGCTTCTCAGGCAACGCTTCAAATGCTGCATCAAACATGGCACCCACTATGTATGTCCAACCGTCACAGTTCTTTAATCAATTCTTTGGCTTCTTGCCACGCTCAGTCCATTTGACAAATCCTGAACTCTTATCAGATTGGCCTCGTTGACGCATAAAGACAATGATAGCAATAAAGAGAATGAAAAACAAAGATATCATCGAAGCCAAGGTTGTATCTGCAAATGATTCTAACGACTCACTTTGTTGATGGATTACATCAAACGACAAGTTGCTTGATTCACCATCATCATCAACGACTTCAACACGGATTTCACGATATGTTGTTGCTTGTATATCGGATGAAGTGAGATATGATTTACCGCTCAACAAGGTCTTTCCATCAACATACCAATAATACTCAAGTGATATTATATCACTCTCAGAGTCTGTTGATTCATTTGCACTGAAGACCCAATTGCCTGATTGAGGAATTGTGACTTGAGATCCATCTTGTACTAGAAATCCATCATACCTGACAACTGCGTCTGGAGCAATGTTGAATACTGAAACATTATGATTGACCACAACTAAATGACCCCCTAAATCCCGGACTAGTGCATTGACGCTATATTGGCCAGATTTCGTTGGTTTAAATCCAAGGCGACTATCCTCAAGAATTTCCGAATCCAAAACTGAACGAGGGGTTCCATCAGGTTCTGTTATAGTCCATGTTATGACAAACGTAGAGCCAATGTAACCATCATTGACATCAATATCAACGACTATTGATTCCGATTCAAAGACTTGCTCAACAGCCGTTAGTTCAACAGTTGGCTCGGTTTGATCGATGATTACGAATTGTGTTAGGTTATTTGAAAGTTTAAGAAATTCATCCTGAATTTGCACTTGGAGCAAATAGAATCCATCATCGATTAAACTATTATCCATATCAACAACCAATTGCAATTCTTCATCGAATGATGCATCACTCGTAGCAATGCTAACATAACTCTCCAAGCAGATTCCATTGGATACTGGACATATTCTCACATCGGGAATTATATTCAATCCCATTGTAGTTCCCGGTTCTGAGTGAGAAGGTGGAATGAGTACTTCATATGCCAAATCAATAGAATTGGAATTGAATATCTGTGTTGAATGGAACTGGCTCAGATCTACTGTCGACGATGGTCGAAGTACTGGACGATGATGCTCATCTCCCACGTAGACAATAAGACCGAATGAGGTTAAATTCGTATGTTCCATTAATGAAATTTCGACATAACATGTACAGTCAACAGAACTTAGATTATACGAATGCTGCCAAGACCACATCGTGGAATCTGTTACTTCATCAGTAAATGGGACTACGGAATCCAAGAATGGGTTAGAAGACAGTTGAGACCACTGATCGGGTAGAGATATATTCCATATACTAATTTCAATAGAAGTTAACGGAAACGATGACTGACCAGATAGATTTAGTTCTGAATCAACATGATATCCATCTTCTTGGTCAAATGTGAAAACTGGATAATTTTCTGTTTCATTTGAAACACTAGTTGGTAAAAGCAATGTCAGCAACAGGCACAAAACAAGAAAAATAGCTGTTTTGGTCTTGCTCAACATACTTCACTGGCCTTCAAATGGGTCGCACAATTCACCTTGTCCAGGGAAACTGACTGGGTTACGAGGGTTCGTATCCCATTTGAATTCACAGTAATTCGTGTGACCATCTCCGTCACTATCGACCAAACGATCAGCACCATCGAATGGATCAAATTCGAAGTGATACTCCCAACCAGTAGCCATACCATCATCATCGTGGTCCATGTAGTAAACTTCAGGGCCATCTTCCCATGCATCTCCATCTGTATCATTACTTACCGGATTGGTTCCATTTTGCAATTCCTCAAAATTAGTATAATTCTCAAGGTTATTGTAGAATTTCATTCCATCTGGAGTATCAGGGTTTATGTTGCAGTCCGCATTGGTTGAATCGTTGTATCCTGAGCAGTACTTCTTGATGAGTCCTGTTCTGTTCAGTCCATCCATGTCAGGGTCCTCCTCACCATCATTGATACCATCAAGGTCGCTATCGGCCATGGATGGATCCATAACACCGCGTGCCCCATATGCATTAATCGTCGCATTATCAACGAGGTTGTTGTTGATGGCCTCATAGGAATACCTGACTTCCCAACCATCAGGCAATTTATCACCATCAGTGTCATCATCAACAGGATTCGTATTCCAGTTAGATGGGGATTCAGCACCGTTAGGAAGTGTGTCGTTGTCAATATCGTAGGTATCGTCCTTGAGAGAGTTAAGAGAAGGATCAAGCGCCCATCGACCCTTGCATCCATCGCAGAGTGTGTTGCCTGGTAAATCAAATCCAGAGAGATTCATTTCATGGACTTCGTATTTCTTTTGCAATTCGAAACCACCTAGCCAGTTAATCCAAACATAACCGCCTGGTTCCATAAGACAACTGTTGGATGTGCTCTCAGTGCATCCAGGACGATCCCAATTGGAAACGGCAACCCACAGCGAGTGAGAGTTTGTATTATCCTCTGTCGATTTAACTTGCATTTCCCAACCGTCCAACATACCATCCGCGTCTGTGTCGTTGATCAGTGGATTTGTTTCATGTTGGAATGGACGGGGGATGAAAAGAATTTCATTACCGTCAATAAGGCCATCGCTATCCGTGTCCGAGTTATTGGCGTGTGTCACGAAGTTGTCTGCACCAGCAATAACTTCCTCCCCATCTTCGAGACCATCATTGTCTGTATCAAACATACATGCCGATGTGAAGTATTGTTCACCGTTGAATATGTAACCGAGCATAACTTCCTGTTGGTCACTTTCACCATCACCATCAGTGTCGACATTTGATGCATTTGATCCTTGGCCATCACAAGTCGATGAAAATTCTACAAAGTCTGACAATCCATCTGAATCAGTATCTGCAAGGCCTGGATCGGAAACAACCCATGTCAATTGTACACCGCGGTTGACAACGAGTATTTCCCATCCACCAACTTCAATTCCATCGAGAAGACCGTCTAGGTCAGTATCTCCATGCGTTGGGTCTGTTGAACGACCTATTGAATTTCCGTTCTCATCAAAGCGAGCTTCATACTCCATTAAATTAGTAAATCTCTCAGATTCTTCAACGACATTCATCCAAACGAATAGTCTCGATTCGATTTGATCGCCCGGCGCAACGTTGATGTCGTAAACATAACCATCAACAGGAGCAACTAGGTAAACAGTTTGCTTATTTCCACCACCAAGTGTGTACTGGCCACGAGCAACTGTTGTATTTGCTGATACCGGGTCACCTTTTTCAACGTAAACATCAACAACGGTTGTTGTAAGTTCAAGTTCATCAAAGACAACATCACCATCTCCATCCGAGTCCCAACCATCAAAGTCGATATCGTCGTTTGCATTGCTTGCATTTCTTGGATTCAATGGATATTCGAGAGTGGTACGATTGTATTGCGTTGCCTCCCATCCATCAGGCATTCCGTCCTGATCTGTATCCTCGGCCCATGGCGAGGTAAACGATGGAAGGCCATTGTGGAGACCAAATTTTAGAGCAACCTGATATTCTTCAAGATTGTTCAAACCATCCTCGTCCCAATCACTGTAACCGTCAGACGCATTAGAGGGGCTTAGTCGCTCAGATTGTGCTTTCGGAGGATTATTGGTAGCGCTTGGATGGTTCTCCTTGAATGAGAAACAGTACTCGAATCCGTCAGGCATTCCATCGCCATCGGTATCCCAATCACTAGGGCCATTCAGGTATCCATCTCCATCCATATCCGAAAGGAACCACGAAGCGCTTACTTCATCAGCAAATGGCGCCATTGTAGGAAGTCGCTGGGAAGGAGGGGTAATTACTGGCTCACCACAAGTTGCTCCGAGTTGGAAATCAAGAATCATGTTTGCATTATTGACTTCTAGAATATCGGGTAGCATGTCATCGTCCGAGTCCTTAGCAGCAGGGTTAGTGCCGTATTCCTCTTCTTGGAAATTAAGTAATCCGTCATCATCGAAATCGAGAACTTGATCACAGGAATGTTTGCCGAGTGGGTTTTCAAGTTCCGACCATGTAGGAGCACCTTCGAAATCTTCGAGTATGTCTGCGAGAGTTTGTTCCAATGGTCCGTTGAGAAGTGTACAATCCCAGTTACCAGACAATGGATTGAACAACATAACAGTTCCATCAGGGGAAGAGACGTTCATTGTGTAAAGTGATTCCCAGCGGTCATTCAAACCATCGTTATCTGTGTCAGCACGCTGAGGGTCGGTGCCGAGTTCTGCTTCTTGTTCATTGGTCAGACCATCGTTATCTGGGTCACCGTATTTTCCTTGTGTTGGATCCGGCCATGAATCGCTTTCGTTACTGACTTCAGCATCATCGGCTGTGTTGGTTGAGCCAGGGTCTTCCTCCGCCTCTTCCGCTTCACCACTATCGAGTGGATTCAAGCCATGTTCAACTTCCCAACCATCACTCATCCCGTCTTTATCTGTGTCACGATCTTTTGGATCTGTACCGTATTGAGATTCGAGTACGTCAGGAAGACCATCCCCGTCTTCATCGAGTGCGTCACCGGATGTAATTTCGACATCAGGATTGATGTTATCTTCGGCTGCACTATCAAAATCACCAACTCCTGATGAGGTTTGATAGAACCCGCTAATCCCTACAAAAAGAGATCCAAAAATCAATGTTGAAATAATTGCAGCATAAGCCATTTGGTTGTGATTTAGTGACATAGGATGTAGCCTCCGCGTCTTGACTATCCTTGCGACGACATGGTTCGGTTATGAACCTTGACCCTGTTTGCTCAAATTTTGAATTTCAAAATGCAGTACTATTCATGATTTTGATACTCAAGAAATGATTCGATTTTAATGAGAAAGGTAGTATCTTTTTGTCGAAGGTTTATGCGATATGCTCGACCATGAGCACGTTCCCACATTCCACATATCATACCAAGTGTGAATGGAAAGCTTGCTCCAGATTGGATTGAACAATTGAGTTCAAATGAAGAAGCATCATATTCCATGATTTCAATGGCGCCCCAACCACGTTCGATCAGATAATGTTCAATGTAAGAATCCCAACTTGAGCGGTCGATGATGTAAACTGGTTGCTCACTCTTTAGGAACATGGCTGCTATTGATTTTATTGTGGTCTTGAAAAGATTCTCAAACGCTGAAAATGATTCAATTTGGTGATGAAACCACTCATCATTAGATTCTGGAGCGTAAGGTAGGCACGCAGAGAGAAATCTTTCCAATGCCATAATTGGGATTAGAACCACGCGCTCTCCTTCGACCCGCAATTCGCACCCCTCATGATCTTCGATTACCATTTGTGAATGTATTGATTTTGAAGAAACAGATTTCCTCGACCATAGGAATGGATTGTGAGGTTGTGGCGGAGGCAAATCTGTAGTCCTCTCCAACTCAAGTTGCACAGTTTGAGAGCTGGGTTCGAGCCATCGTACCTTGTAGCGATGTTGATCAAATGTTTCAATCGCATACTGGCCTAAAGCCACTGAGAGTAAAGAATGAGCACCTTGAATCACCCGCCGTTCATCAAATTCAACACGACCCCAACCTAAGAGCGACGACATTAGATTCATTTCAATGTGAAACTTTTTCTTTCGAAACAACCCTCGAGTAGGAGTCAATGTATGATTGATTTCAAGTGAATCAACAAATGCATTGACAAACGTTCTGCTCAGAGGATGTTGCATCAATGATTCATAGAGATTCCACCACGTATGAAATTCATGCTGACGCCAAATGATTACCTCCCCAAGTCGAGGGTGGTGTAGAAGACCAAGCCCAGGAAATGCTTCCAAGCTAAATCCTGACTCGATATACTTCACATCCCTTCGTAAGCAGGTATGGATTCAGAATCGAAGCAATACTGTACATGCTGGAAATCAGATTTCAAATGCTGCACATCATCGCGAACGAGTTTTGGATCTTCATCATGAATCAGTACTCGTGCATAAAGTGAAGCGACCTCGGACATCTCGGTTACCCCCATGCCAACGCGGGTTAGTTCCTGAACACCCAGTCTCAGACCTGAAGGAGTCATTGCCTTTGTATCTCCAGGAAGCATGTTCATGTTGGTAATAATGCCAGCATCCTCTAATCTCTGGGCTGCAATTGCACCCGCACCTGAATCAACACTACCATGTCTAGTTAGGACCTGATGAGATGCTGTATAACCGCGAGATTCAGCTAAAACATCGAAGCCTTCAGATGCTAACGATTCCGCAAATACCTTTGCATTTCGTACGATATCGCTAGCATAGGCTTGACCAAAAGCCTCGAACTCGGCCAGTGCAACAACCTTTCCTGCGACATGATGCAAGTGGTAAGACGAACAAACACCAGGGAACATGGCATTGTTCAAACGTCGTTGAAAGGTCTCATCTTCGCTTGAAGATAGCAAAAATCCTCCTTGAGGTCCAGGGAATGTCTTGTGCGATGAACCGGTCATTACATCAGCACCTTCTCGAAGAGGATCTTGGAACACCCCTCCTGCAATAAGGCCGAGAACATGTGCTCCATCGTACATGACGGTCGATCCCACTTCATGTGCAGCATCTGCTAATTCTTTCAACGGTGTTGGAAAAAGAAATACAGATTGACCGACGAGTGTAATTTTCGGTTTAACCTCTCGAATCAGTGCACAAGATGCATCGATATCAGGCTCCATTCGATCCTCATCCCAAGGATAAGTCGATACATTGAGGTCGCGAAGTCCAACAGCTCCCATCCGTGCATGGGAGATGTGGCCTCCATCAGCAGTAGAAACTGCAGTTATAGAATCGCCTGGTTTGGCTAGTGCCTTCAATGCACCAATGTTAGATACAGTACCTGACGTTGATTGGATGTTCGCAAAATTAGCCTGAAAAACTTTCTTTGCAAGATCAATTCCTATGTCTTCAATGGTATCAAAATCATCACATCCTTGATAGTAGCGTTTCCCCGGTAATCCTTCCGCATATCGGCCATGAAGATCGGAATTTATGGCCCGTTTTACATTCGGAGAGATGATGTTCTCTGAAGCGATCATTCCAAGTCCATGGCCATACAATCTTGTACTTTGCATGGATGCTGTAAGAACCGCATTGACTGATTCACGAGGAGAGCGATTGGTCATATTTGGACCATATCAAAGAGGTTCATGAAGTCTATGAACAGACCTGCTCGGTTTTAGCGCCTACCTGGTCGTCTTGGCCCTGAATAGTTCGAGCGCTCACTTGCTATTGTATGGGTCGGAACATTGCGTTCTGAGAGATTCATATCCGATACTCGAGTCTTACTTGGACCTATACTCGTCGATCTATTGAGGCTCGTTGTTTTCTTCTGAACCATGGCCTGTCGCCCTCGATAAGCAACAGGTCCGATCAATCGCTCAAGAGCCGGCATATCAGCATCTTCTTCTTTCGGTCGCTTCAACCACCATCCAGATGATAGAATCGAAAGTTTACCAGGACGATTTTTTGAAATGGAGAGAGCACTGCGCTTTAGTCTCGAACGAATAGTTTTATCCGAATCCTTTGGCAATCGTTCGGTTAGCCAACCTGGTAGGCCGATATCGAGAACAACACCGTTGACGGTCACAAGGATACCCGAGAGCAGAAGATGGGTCCCCACCGGGATATTTTCTCTGCTTGGCTTAACCTTCGAGCGTTTCATCATCTTAGCATACTGAATCAATGAACGTTGATCACGATGCTTGATTTGTTTTCGCTGTTGACGATTAAATCGATAGAGTCCTAACTGTAATACGAACAGGGAGATTGTAGCCACAGTACCCTCTGCTGCACCATAGATAGAATCCAATCCAATTCCAACAACGATAAAAATCATCGGGAATAGAACAAAATGAACGATTCGAGAGAATAATGAAGGTGAATAGCGTGGAGTCATACCACGTCTAACAGCTTCATGATTGACAATCATGACATTGGCATTAATGGCTTCATCAATTCCACCTTTTGTAGCCAAACCTGCAACCGGGTTAACTGGTGCATCATCCAACCAACGGCGAAGTGATTTGCCCTTTTCAAGAACAAGAGAAACTTCGATATCTTCTGCAGCAGCCTCATGTCCGAGTATGACGGACAATGCTTTGACTCTCGGGTCATTGACATCGCTTTCACGAAGTTCCTTGAATATTGAAAGGGCCTGATGCCAATCTCCACGATCGAGTAAACACAAAGATGCGGCAATTCTCGGACGAACGCCAAGTGGATCTTGTTTCACCGATTCAAGTGCTAATTCTAATGCATCCTCATGCCGACGTTGCATGCGCAAAGTTGCTACGTTAGAGATATTAGAAACAAGAGATATTCGATCTTTGTGTTGTATTGCTTCCTTCGAAAAGGAAGGTGCCCAATATCGCAACATTCTCATTTTCTCATTGAGATGGTCAATAGTAGAGTTATTTTCCCAATCCCACAAATCATCCTCGTCAACACTGCCGTGCCATGGATCAAGCCATTCACAAATGAATGTAAGAAGTTCAGGCTCATCATAGCCTTCTGGTTGTTGCAGACCTCGCAAAGCACCACGTGCAGCGTCGAGGCGACGAGTGGCAATGTAACCTGTAGCGATCAACATTCTTGCTTCATCGTCGTCTCCACCGGATTGAGCTAGAACTTTCTTGGCTTCTTCAATGGATTTTGGCCATAAGCCACGAATTGCACATTCCCACATTTTCGCACGTGCTTTCTCATGACGCACAAGGGATTGATCGCCTTCAATAGATTGTTTTTGGAACCGAATTAATCCATCAAGATCCTCTTGTAAAGCTGCATTGTCAATGTATTCACGCATCCAATCGCCACCTGCCAACATTACAGCACCTTCGCGACGTTCCTCCGGATCCAAATCAAAACGAATCTGACGAAGTGGTGAAAGCCGAGATATCGATAAAAGCCAAGTGAATAGGAAAACCGCGTTACCAACGGCGATGAACATCCAAGTGGACAACAATCGCATTTCTTCGTTGAATCCTTGATTTTCAAGATTAGATGTGAATGGCATCAAATCTCCAAATTCTTTGTAACAGACGAGAATCAGAAGCAGAACTGTATAGCCAGAGAATCCTGCAAATGCAAATGCGATTTGACGCCCTTGAGCATCTTCTTCTGTGCGAATTTCACGAGGTGTATCCAACGTAACCCCAAACATTCCACCAAAGGTCTGACCACCAAGAATAAGGTTCCGTGTCAATTCAAAAATAAAGGCCAATCCAACGATTGCAATATTCAATGATAGATACAACGACAAAAATTGAGGCAATGATTTGATGAATTCCCAGTGGAATAAGAATTCAGAAATGAGGTCAATTCGTTCGTAAATGGAATGGCCAATGATTCCACCGAAGTTGAGGATGTCTTCAGAATTATCTGGATTATTATAAAGCACATGAAATACAGTGACAATTCCGTTGAGTGCAGTTACGGGCATTGTGATGAGGAAAAGGATGAGAAGGAGTGAAAACAATCGATTAACAAAAGATGGCTTATCGGGATCGATTGGATTCCTGCGACCATTTGCAGTTCTCCACTTATTCAGAAGCAACATGTTCCATGATGCACCCATGATTCGCCCATAAGCAAGAATGGTAGGCGCCATGAACACCAGCATTGTGATTGCAAGCCAAACCGGAGTAATTTTACCATCGTTTTGATTCATTCCATAAATGAGTACAATGATTGTTGAAGCAACAAGTATGCTCAGTGTGAGAATACGCCGGATTCCTGTTCCTATAGTGGTTGCACCAATCCTTGTATCACCTTTCCTCGCTAATTGTGCATTCATAGTTTCCCATGGCGATATCAGAATGGGAAGCAAGACAAACAAACCAATAATCCATAAATTTGGTTCGAAATAAGTATCAGGCTGGAATAAGAGTTCGGCAATCAGAAGTAAAACTCCCAGCATACCCATCATATACAATCCAACACCGAACGCTACACGCCCCTGCTGTAGAATTTCTCGAGCATCATCAACAGTTCTTGTTAATCGATGAACTTCGTACAAATTGTCATCGATCTCAAACGCAACTTGAAGCGCTGAAAGTTGACGGGGAACAAAGAATTTCCAAAGAAGTGCTGCAATGAAAATAGCAAGCAAAAGAGGGTATAGATAGACGACATCGAAATCAGTAGGCTTCGCAATCGAAGATGCTGAGGCCTGTGGAAGAAGGGCTGTCACTACGAGTAGCAACGCGACAAGGGACTTCCGCATGAAACAGGGTCGAGATTATTCATGATGAATACTTCGCCGCCATACATCAGACCTTACGATGTCTTTGCAGGAATGAATCAATTCGGTCAAATGCTGTATGTAACGTTGGAACATCAGGTAGGAAAACAAGACGAACATGCCCCTTGCCCTTGTCCTTACTGAATCCCGAACCGTGCACGAGGAGAACATGTTCTTCATGAAGCAGGTTCAAGACAAATTCCTTATCGTTCTCTTTCCACTGTTCATCGGTTAATCGTACAAACATGTAGAATGCCCCTTGAGGTGCTTCGACTTCAAGCCCTTGAATACCTGCAATACGGTCCAAACATACATCTCGACGTTGTTTGACCGTGTTAGAATATGATTCCATCCATGATCGGTCCTGTTCAAGGCCTGCTAAAAATCCAAGTTGAGCTGGTGTTGAAGCACATAATCGTGAACGGAGAATACGTTCGATTCCGTCACGAACAGATGCAATGGCCGATTGCGGATCGTGAAGAGCCATATATCCAATCCTCCATCCTGGTGCGTAGTATACCTTTGAAACACCGTTCATCGTTACAACTGGAATTGAATTGGACCGGCTCGCAGCACTGACCTGGCGATTCGAAAAATCAAGCCCATCATAGATTTCATCGGCGACAAGAATACAATTTGGCCATGCCTCGAGAATGCTCAACAATCGATCAATTTCCTCCTTTCCAATCACTGCCCCTGTTGGATTGTTAGGATTGATTAAAACAAATAAGCGAACATGTTCATTCATTTTTTCTTCAATATCCTCAAAATCGAGCGACCAAGCATTGCGGGAGTTGAGGCGATATTCGATTGTTTCAGCCCCATACATCTGTGGATAAGCCATGTAGGGTGGATAATGCGGACCTGGTGCAAGGACTTGATCTCCTTCCTCCAATGTGGCTTGAAATAGAATCTGTAAAGCTTCGGTTACTCCATGACATACGTAAACATCGCTTGGAGAAGCAGCCCAACCCTTTCGAACCTCATCGTTTGCAATTGCCTTACGAAGTTCTGGTAAACCATAAGACGGAGAGTATCCATTTCGGCCATCATTCAGTGCATTTACAAATGCTTCAACCATGTGAGGAGGTGTGGGGAGACCGGGGTATGCAATCGGATCTCCAATGTTGAGTTTGATAATCGAATGACCTTGTGCCTCAAGTTCTGTAGCAGGAACAACAACATCACGTATTGCATACTCAATGTTGAGCGAACGTTTTGTTGCATTTATCTCTCGCATGAATGGCACCACTAAAGTTGAGAGAAATTGACACCACCCATCTGGCAAATGTGCTTGAATTCATTTTCTTGCACGGGTTGAATAGAAAGTCGTTGACCACGACGAATCAACAACATATCAGAAAGAGCCCCTTCCTCTCGAACAGCGTTTAATGCAACCGTCGTTTCAAGTTCACAAATAGGTTCGATATCTACCATGAACCATCGTGGGTTGTCCGGTGTCGATTTCTCATCAAAGTATTTTGATGAGGAATCCCAAGAAGTAAAATCACCATATCCTTCTCGACAAACCTTGGCAATTCCCGCCACATGTGGTGGCTTACAATTTGAGTGATAATAGAGAATTAGATCGCCAACCTTCATTTCATCACGCATCATATTTCTTGCCTGATAGTTGCGAACACCGTCCCAGTGGGTCTTCCCATCAGCGACAAGTTGTGAATATGGATAAACATCTAGTTCCGATTTCATCAACCAATACTTGACCATGTTCCCTCATGGGAGTACAGGTCTTATCCCTTTGCTTGCCTTCACCACGCTTCTTTATTCTTAGAATCAACAACAAGAACCGCTTCGAGGGCATCAGGATGATCTGCTTTCATTTTACCAAGGCCAAGACGTCTTGACATAGCAGAGGGGCCACCAACAACGCCAATTCCAAATTTCTCCAAAGTTACAAAGATAGCAGGTAACAGGAACAATGCACTTGCCGCAGCAACCCAAAGCAATATGAGGATTACAGTTACGAAAGGTTTGATCTCAGGAATTGGAATCTGATAAGCAGTAAACATTCCGAGCGAGGTTACAACAGCTGCTTCAAACAAAGACATTCCAGTACCTACTGCTGCAGAACGAATCGCTTCAATTCCTCCTCCAAGTTCGCGAATACGATTGGCGATGTGAATAGAGAAGTCAACACCTACCCCAACGAGAATCGAACCGATCATGACAGTAACCAATGACAAAGGAACGTCCATTTGCCACATCACCAACCACTGCAAGGCAACGGTGGCAATGACTGGAGAAGTCGTTAGAAGTGAATAACGAATGTCTCGGAATACGACGGCCAAAACAATCAAAGTGAGAATAATTGCAAATCCAAGCGAGGTCCACTGAGAATCGACGATCAACTTGTTTACTTCAATAGCAGTTGCAGCAACTCCAGTCAACTTTTCCGCACGCTCTTGGTGCGTGCCTTGGAATCCTTCAGAATATTCGTTAATTTGCTCGACTGCAACGGCTGTATCAGCAACAGGAATAAACGGCATATCGATGTAAATCAAAGTCCTATCATAATCCGAATTAATGAAAATCTCACGCATTTCTTTTGTTAATGAGGAGTAAAAGACATCCAAGAGGAATATTTGACTTTGTGTTGAACCAGGTAGTCCAAATTCTTCAGGTGTTGTTAGTAAGTCCCAGAATGTAGCACCCTGCGTCACTTGCTGATTCAACAAAACTTCGAAAGTGTCCCGTACATCCTCTGGTAGAAATTCGTACCCTGGCAATTCTTGAATCTGTTCAAGAATTGGTTGACTAGAAAGAGTAGGAGCAAGTCCTGTAGCCTTCATAAGAAACACAACAGACACGGCCGATGCATCATCGATAGTGTTGATATTGCGTTCAAGACCGTCAATAATTTTCAAATTTTGAGCGGGATCATCGTTGGTAGGATCGTTATCCGTTACATCCCCGGAAACGTTGGCATGAACCAATATCATTCCAATCTGACCTGCGTTAAACTCACGACTATACTGTTTCATTTTGATGACTGGTTGCTCACCTTCAGGTGCCATTCCAAGTAAATCGATATTTTCCTCAACATTGGATTGACCTAAAGTTGCTGAAACCAAAACCAGAATGAGGAAGAAAGCAATGACGCTTGTGTTACGTTTGACAGGAACATCAACTGCAGCATCAAACACCTTCAATGGTGGATGTTTGGGCTTACGAAGGTCCAAAATTAGTGTCAAATTTGGAACCATGAACATCGTTAGAATATACACGATGACAATTCCTCCAGAAAGAGCGATTCCAACTGTTTGAATCGGTGCCATCGGAGTGAATATCAGAGAAATGAAACCAATTACGGTTGTTACTGCGGACAAAAATACTGCCCTTCCTGTCGATTGCATGGAAGCTTTCATCTTTTCACTTCGACTTCCTTCTTCTTCCGCATAGCGATTGGTGATGTGAAGCCCGTAAGAAACACCGAGCGCAAGAAGAATAGGACCTACAATAATGACGGTCATTGTAACTTCAAAATTTGATGCTCCAATAATGCCTAACGTCCAAAATACTGCACAAAGCGTCGGTAGACCTGCAATGATTACAACTTTGATACCTTGGATAGGACGAATACCAGAAATACCTGCTTGAAGTAAGTCAGAGTGGAAGACGAACAATCCAAGTGCTACGAGAACAACAGCCATTGGGAAGATTTCCCAAAAGAGGCGAAATGAGAATTCCGTAACGGAGTTCGTGATAGGAACAGGCCCTGTAAGCGTCATCTTGAGACCTAGGTCTTCCCATGTGCACCGATCCGCATTGGCAGGGTTACCATTTTGATCGAATTCACACGGGCGTTGTTCGATCGATATATTGTCCAATCGCTCTTGAGTGGCTTTAATGATGTCCTTTGCTTCAACGGTATCAACAACAGCAACAGCCATAATTGCACGGTCAAGTTTGAGATCCTCTCCAGCAAAACAACCGTTGTCATCTGCATCATCGACTCCAGGTTGACCACTGCATGCATTTGTATTACGTGCTAATTTGTCAAGACCTGGTGTAGGGGAGCCATCATTTTCATACATCTCACCGATGATGAGATCGATAGTTGTCTGTGAGGGTATCTCATACCCACCTGCAAATTGATCATCCCCTGCAGAAAGCGCAGTGTTAACATTTGCAGCAAAATTTTCACAGACTTCTTGGAATGAAGGGCATTGTTGACCAAGTTCAGTGATGAACGCATCTCTAACACGAGGAAGACTGGAATTGATTTCTTTAAGCACCGTTGAAATTGACAGGATGTAAATGACATCATCACTCTCGTTATCTGAAACGTAAGGGTTGATGTTCTTTTCAACGTAACTTATCTCCTGAAGAATACGTTGGTCAGTGATATTATTTTTATCGGACTCAATGTAAATAACCATGACATTAGTTGTCCAATCTTCTTCGACTTTACCAATTAGTTCTTTGACTTCGCTTCCATCTGGCAGATAAACTTCCATATCACCGTTGACATTGAGGGCAGGTTCGTTTGGATCATTATCGAATCGTGTATCATCGAGGAATCCAGAGGTTGTAACAAAATACAATGTGATCATCAAAAATAGGGCAACAGTTGCGATCGGAAATCTTGTAATAACTCCTGTTGCACCAGATTTTTGCCATTCACGTTTCAATCTCTTAGGGGCATCAAGAACTGCATCTACTGCTTTCTTGGCATTGAAGTCTCGAACACGGGCGGAAATGTCAACTGAGGCAACACGCATCTTATTTCGACCATAATCAGCAATTGCCTGAATGCGTCCAACTTCGTCCCCATTTGAGGATGATGTTTGGTCTTCAACGTCATCCGACATGGTGGAACCCAACACTCCCTTGAGTCATTCATTGAAAGAATTGCCGTACAGTTGTTGAGGGAACCGTTGAAAAACCAACGATGACAGGAGTGACTGGACCACCCCGGTCACAGGGGGCAGGGCCGGTGTTAAGCATGGGGACGCCTCGACTTCCAAACAAGCGATGGTCAATCGACCTCGAAAAGAAAATTCAAGAAGAACACTACGCCGATGAAGGTGCCTATCAAAACCGATACGGATTCAAACCTGAAAGTGGAAAACCAATCTTTGTCATCGACACTCCACCGCCATATCCTTCAGGGACATGGCACATCGGAGCCGTTGCACAATATTCGATGATCGATGTATTGGCACGTTCGCAACGTTTGCTCGGAAAGGAGGTTTATTTCCCCTGGGGCGTTGATCGAAACGGAATAAACATTGAATTTACCGTTGAGAAAAACACCAAACGGAAAATGAAAACGTATGATAGGGCGGAATTTCTTAACCTCTGTCGAGAGACCATTGAAACGTTTACACAAGCTATGCGTAAAACTGCTGCTCGTGTAGGATTATCCTGTGATTTTGCAGCCGAATACCTCACCGATGCACCAGATTATCGCTCCGTTACTCAATCAATTTTCATTGAACTCTTCAAAAAAGGAGACATTGTAGAGGATTTGCGACCAAACATCTACGACCCGGTAGAGGGGACGACAATTGCTGATGCTGAGGTTGAACGAATTCAACGTATGACGAAACTTGTCGATGTTCGATGGAAAACAGAAGATGGCGAAGAACTCGTTATTTCAACAACTCGACCTGAAATGATTTGTGCATGTGGAGTTGTTGTCGTTCACCCTGATGATGAAAGATACCAACATCTCGTCGGAAAACGCGTAAATTTGCCAATGCCAGTAGATGAACGGGGCAAATCAGTTGAAATTCAGACACATCCCTCCGTTAAATCTGAATTCGGCAGTGGTATCTTGATGGTCTGTTCCTTTGGTGACCAAAACGACGTTGCTGTCTTCAGAGAACTCGGACTTACTCCTTTCCAAGCAATCGATTTGAATGGCTGCATGACTTCAATATCAGGACCGCTTTCAGGATTGACTGTTCTTGATGCAAGGGCCAAAGCGATCGAGATGTTGGAATCGGATGAAAACATTGTTTCCATCGAGGAGCGCCAACAAGAAATTCCAGTTTCAGAACGGGGGAAGAATCCTGTAGAGATCATCCTACTCAAGGAATGGTATGTTCGCCAAACACATATTCAAGATAAGATGCTTGAGTTGATTGAGGACATCGAGTTCCATCCTCCTCGTAATCGCCAATTTTTGTTGGACTGGATGGAAAACATCAGCATCGATTGGCCAATTTCGCGACGTCGTTGGTATCATACGGAAATTCCAATCTGGTATTCTGAAGATGAAACACACATCATTGTCCCTCCTGTAGGCCAGTATGTTCAACCATGGAAGGATTCTCCTCCAGAAGGATCTCGGGTCTTGCTTAGAAATACTCGAGAAGATGTTGGTGCATATTCAGAACTCCAAGCTGAAATGGGGCAAATTCGTGGAGAAGAAAAGGTGTTTGATACGTGGATGGATTCATCCAACTCAAATCTATTCGTGAGTGGATACTTGAACCGGCCAGATGTTTTTGAGAAGGCTTTTCCAACAGCATTACGGCCTCAAGGCAAAGAAATTGTTCGAACTTGGTTGTATTACACACTGCTCAAATCTGCACTTCTCCTAGAACAACCAGGATTCAAACACGTTTGGATCGATGGATTGGGAATGGACCCATGGGGACGAAAGATGTCGAAATCTCTTGGCAACGGTATTGATGCAGATAGCGTTCTAGAATGTGGATCAGGTGGTCGTACGGGTGCATGGAAAGTTCGCGGACCTGATGGCTCTGTCAATCTAAAAGCCAACAAGATTGGGAGCGAATGTTTCCGTTTATGGAAGGCTTGTGAAGCGCAGGTCGGAGACGACTTCCACATCAACCCAGAAGAGATTGAATCGAAGTATTTTGGTGTCCTAACTAAGATTTTCAATGTAGCTCGTTTTGCTAGTCAATTTGAATGTCCTGAACAAGAACCTTCTACTCCATACCCGATTGAAGATCAATGGATTAAGTCTGAATTTGCGGCGATGATGACCACAGCTGAAGGTGCTTGGAAAGATCTTGACATCTACACTGCAACACAGGCACTCAAGACTTTTGGAACTGGAGTCCTACCTTCACATTGGTTGGAGATGGCAAAATCACGACTTTACGATGGTGATGAACATGCAGCATGGACCATTCACCTAATTTTGAAAGATTTCCTTGCAGCATTTAGCCCAGTATGTCCTTTCTTCTGCCATCACATCTCGATGACACTGTATGGTGAAAGCGCCGTTGATGTGGATGCTTTCCCACAACTACCGGCCATACAATCTGATTTGAATGCAAAGACTTCAGATATTGAAGCTTTCAACAGTGAAGTCTGGAAGACGAAAAAGGAAAACGGATTGTCACTCAATGCAGAAATTGAGGGAATTAACATCCCTGATTCTCTTGAAGAATTCCGTGAAACGCTGACTCGAATGCATAAGTTACTCTGATTCTTCATCGAACGCCAACGTTGTTTGGCGTGTATCCAATTCTTCAAGTTGGCCTAAACGAAAACCAATCAATCGTATTTTTTCGTCTTGATGAACGTTCTCAGCAAATAGACGACGTACTTGTCGCAGAAAGACATCAGTATCATCCATAGCAACTGGAATTGAACGTCCATGCGTGTGGGTTTCAAATCCAGTGTATCGAATTTTGACTTCAGCAAGGCGGCCAGCAATTCCTTCAGTCCGTGCTTTTTTCAGAACACCCACCGTTAATTGTTGCAATAGTTCAAGCACATGTTCATGATCACTTTGATCTTCGGAAAAAGTTCGTTCTTTTCCAATTGAACGACGAGATCTTAGAGGACTAATGTCGTTTGATGTTGAACCCTCAACAACTTGCAAAAGCCAAGATGCAAAGCGCTTAGATGTCATTCTCGATAAGGCAAGTTCTCCCATTTCAACAGCTTCATCCATCGTAGTTATACCCCATTCGGCGAGAACATTCGCTGTCTTTGGACCAATACCTGGCACTTCACGTACCGATCTAGCTTCAAAAAAATCTGTAATTTCATCGGGTAAAACTCGATGAATCCCATTGGGTTTATTCACTTCTGAGGACATCTTAGCGACAATTCTAGTTGGTCCAATGCCAAAAGAAGCAGTTAACCCGACTCTCTCGTGGATTGTTCGTTGCAAACGTCTCGCAAGTGCCATCGCTTCATCCCAATCTCCTTCAACGATTTTGGTAACATCCAAATATGCTTCATCGATACTTGCTTGCTCGAATTTGTCAGAATCATTTCGAAGTAATTTCATCACTCGGCGAGAAGCCATAGAATACAGGGAGCGTGTTCCACGAATGAATCGTGCCGGTCCAAAAGGGTGTCCGGGGCAGCGTCGCCATGCTTCTGAGATCGGCATTGCAGACCGAACACCATATTCACGTGCTGCATAATTACAGGTTGATACAATCCCTCGGCCACGTCCTTGCATTGGATCTGAACCAATGATCAGAGGTTCATCTTCTGGAAATCCGTGATGAAGAATTTCAACCGACGCGAAAAAGGCATCAAGGTCGCAATGAATGATGATTCGTTCTTCACGCACACATCGATACACTTGGCGACAGTGTTTGAAATTCATCCCTCATTTTTTGATCACTTCTTCAAGAATCAGTGGTTGAAGTAATGGTTCAAACGATATCTTTTCGATTAACAGTTGTTTCAGCCATTCCACCATTGAGAACGGCAAGGACTGCATCAACAATATCCAATCCCACGCGACGTTGTGCTTCGATTGTTGCAGCACCAATGTGAGGC
This sequence comes from Euryarchaeota archaeon UBA443, assembly GCA_002499195.1. GTDB lineage: Archaea > Thermoplasmatota > Poseidoniia > Poseidoniales > Poseidoniaceae > MGIIa-L2. Next base: position 29,374 of record DAKS01000018.1, on the reverse strand, counting down.
GTTCCATGGAAGTTCTGATGTTGGAGAAGTGGAGATGATGCATCAACTGGTTCGTGTTCAAAAACATCGAGTGCAAGTGACGATAGTTGACCGGACTTTAGCGCTGCAAACGCTGCATCTTCGTCTACAATACCTCCGCGTGCACAGTTAACGATGTGGTTACCACACTTGAGGTTGAATGGATCGACTCCAGGCATCATCTCAATTCGCTTTTTGTTGATGAGATGATGTGTCTCTTCCGTCAAATTGCAGTGGATGGAAATATGCGTACATGTTTTGAAGAGATTGTCTACATTTTTGTGCATGGTAACATCCGCTTTTTTGGCGACGGATAATGGAAGATAGGGATCGTATGAATGTACTTCCATGCCAAATGCTTGGGCTACTCTAGCAACACCTTGAGCGATTCTTCCAAAGCCAATAAGTCCTAACCTTTTGCCAAAAAGTTCTGTTCCTTTCAGTTCTTTTTTCGCCCACTCTCCAGAACGTAGTGAACGATCAGCTCTTGGAATAAATCGGAGTGAGCCGAGTAAATGTCCAATAGTAAGTTCTACAACGCTTTGAGTGCTTGCTCGCGGTGCATTAACAACAGGTACTCCCAGTTCAGATGCTGCCCTGATATCGATATTGTCAACTCCAACTCCTGCCCGTGCAACGACCTTCAAACGTGGTTGACTTTTATTCAACATCTCTTCGGTTATTTTTGTTGCACTGCGTACGATAATCGCATCAAAATCAGCAAGTGCACCAGCAACGAGAACATCATGCTCAATGAAATCTTGAACGACTTCACAACCAGCTTGCTCAAGTTTCTTGACCGCTTCTTGTGCCATACCATCGGTAACAGCGACCCTTCGCATGGTTGAAGGTATGTAAACAAGTGTTAGAACATTGGGTTTGAATTCAAAATTTCACAATGGATTGATAGGAAGGGCAAATCTCGGCAGATATGGTGAGCCCATGGCAACTGAGGTAGATATTCAGTCACTCATGTGGGCACTAGGAATACTTGCAGTACCGGTTTTGACTGCAATTCCGCTACGTTTCATCTGGCAATACTGGATTGGTGGGAGCCACGAAGAATCGGAGTATAGGAAGACTGTTCGTCAAATTATTGACTCCGGACGTCAACTCGAAAGTTATAGAAATTCACTGAATGATGTTGCACGAAGTCTTCGTATTACACCATCTCGACAACGATTGATTGAAGCAGATATCTTGAACCCCCTTTCAATCTCACATTTTCTAATTCTACCCGCCCTGATTATTTTTCCTCTTGCTTTCATCGTAGCTCTTCCAGTTATGCTCGTGGGACTTCCAGTTATTCTTCTAGTGGAATTTATTCTCATTCGTCAGCGCATCCTGATACGAATCATGAATTTCATCGAACGGAGTATGCACTGGCAAATCATTCACATTCCACAAGCCAATCGAGGCAATCCTGCACAAGAACGAAATTACACAGAATTTTCTCAACACATTGAGCATTTTCACAAAGTACCTCGCGGCGTATTCCTTGGCCTCTTTGCCTACTTAATCGTCCATTGGATCTTCAAATTAGATAATTTGGGGGCTGAGATGATTCTGTCCTCACTACTCTACATTGCTTTATTGGCATTGGTTGGTGTTTTGTCAACAGCATTTGAAACAGATCTGGTCTTTGTTGACCCTTCAAAGGGTCGTTTGATACCCATTGATCAATGGGTTGAATCATTGCTCAAACCTTTGGTCGGCGTTGGTTTAGTCTTCCTCTTAGGTCGAGATTTGCTTGAGGAAGCAAGAGGGGGGAACCCGGCTTTATTTGCAACAACGTTCTTAGCAATTCTCTACGGTGCTGCAATTGTAGGAATTGCATATCAATGGGGATACTCATCATGGAGAGGTCGAAAAGTACAACGCTCCTTTGAACAACAAGTGATTGAGAGCCTCGATCCTCTCTCCTACGATTTAACCCGAAGTAAAGGCCGAATTGAATTCATAGTCCGCAAACCAATGGCAGAACGCTTGCAAGAGATTGAAGAGATTCATACCGGACAGTTAACCTTCGAAGATCTTGATTCAATGCCAAGAAGTGAACCCGAAGAAGCTCCACAAAATCCGCTTTAATCTTCAACGAGTTCAGCATCAATCGATGTCGAAATCAATAGTTTTGGCTCATCGATTCGACTTGACCGTATCATATATCCTATTCCCAAAGCACTCAAGAGAACAAACAGGAAAAAGAAACTCGCTGCTCCAAGATGATTGGAGAAAATATCTGCAAGTGCTGAGAAAAATCCACCTTCATCTTCTTCAGTTTCCACTACCTTAGGCTCAATAAGAGAAGTGATTGTTTGTTGATCATAGACAGGTCGCGTAAACGTCAACATACCATCATAATCTGAATCGTAAGCATCCGAAGGTGCTGCAGGATCAAGATCGGAGTAGAAATCAGGCCGTTGCTCTATCGAAATATCAACAGGTTCACTCAAATCGAGTGTGAGGGTAACATCAACCGTGTAAGGGATTCGTGATTCAAAGAATTCAGGGTCGTCAAGAATTCCAAAGAATGTGAAGGCTTGACCAACTACATCGAAGTGCGCCCAAGTATTCCAGTGAGATGATTCAACATCCAAATCGCAAATCCAGGAATCAGAAACTCGACTACACGAACCCTGGGCGTCATTGCTACCATCTTCACCCAAATCGATTTCAAGTTGCAAAGCGCCACCTTGTGCCGTATCAAGATCAAATTCCGTTGGTACGAAACGTGCTTCTAGTTGCGTTGTTCCATTTGGAATCCAAACGTAATGCGAATCTTCAGTATAGTACACAGCACCGTTAGCACCATTGTTGAAATGATTCCAATCTCCCTTCCAACTGTGACTCACACGATCGGTATTAACCGGAATGGATTTTTCGACCATCATCGATTCGTAGATATCCCATGCATCCCAAACCGTATATTCTGGATGATCGACTAAACCATCGCCATCTTGATCACGCATCAATTGAAGTGTTCGAGCCAAAGCCATAGCTGCATCGACATCGGTTAAACCATGACCGATTCTCCAGTCATGACACTCCCCCGTAGCAGAACGATAACATTCAGCAGGAATGTCGTTGCATGAATCTTCATCATTCCCGTCTTCACAAGAATTCTCCATCCCCTCATAGCGTGCTGTCAGCTCAAGAATCAATTCTAATTCATGGACTCGAGAATAATTAGCGGTTGCCCAATCATCGAATTGGCCATATGCTGCTGTACCTTCTCCACCAACAAGACTGTCGCTCTCATCATGATCTTCTCGATGATAATCAGCAACACCCAAAGAAGGAGCGATGTCAAGAATTACTCCTGCCATACCACCAACGTGTGGAGTAGCCATCGAAGTTCCAGAAATGGCCATGTAGTATAGATCACCTTGAGTTCTGGTACTTGCATCGATTGCAGTACCGCGCGGTGCTGTAGCCCAAATGTCACGGCCTGGGGCACCAACATCTGGCCAAGTGTGTTGCTGATTCATGCAACCACGTGAGGAGAAAGATGTTACTTGTGTCCCATCGTGCGTTAAGGCTGCAACCGAAATGGCTGAAGGAGTGTTGGCATAAACATTGGTTCGCAAGTCACCACTGCACTCGCCCCCACCACCGGAGCCACCAGAATTAGATGCTGCAAAGATAACTGCAACGCCATTGTCAAATGTTAGTTTGTCTGTAACTGTGGCAATAGCACCGTTTGGGTCGTAATCACCATCCGTCCCCCAAGAGTTGGAGACAACTCGAATATGATATTGGTTCTGAGAAGGTATTGAGTGTTCATATGTCCATTCAAGTCCTTGCTCTGCAGCGAAAATAGAGGCTCCGTCACCGGTGCCTAAAGCGACCATTTGTCCGCCTTTAGCAACACCTGCTCGACGTCCAGCTGAGGCGTCACCATTACCGGCAATTGTGCCACCAACGTGTGTTCCGTGTCCTGAAGAGGTGTCAGAGTTTCTTGTCTCGGTCCAAACACCAGTCCATTTAGCAGAGTAAATTACTTTCTCACCAGTCCATGGTTCTAGGTAGTCAAAATCTGGGTGCCCTGAATCGACTCCGGTATCAAGATCGACAACGGCTGTTCCATCACCATCCCATTCAGTAAATGCATTATCACTATCAAATTCCACAGTTCCATCAACGTCGATGATGGCTCGATGCCATGCATCGGTTGCTCGAACTACATGGGTTGTTTCATGCATCATAATCGAAGGATCGGTTGGGTCACCTCCCCATTCAACAGGAAGATAGAAGAAATCTAATTCACGATTTAGTTCAAGATATTCTACTCGGTCCCAATTAGAAAGTTGACGGATGACATCAGAGGTTGCCTCAAGAAGACCTCCATCGATCAATTTGGCTTCATTGAGGTGAATAGCTCCTAGAGTATCGATGTGTTCTAAGTCTTCATTCGAAACAGGTGATTGCAGTTGAAAAATAACCTCAAAGGATTCGTCGATGTTATCAACAGACTGTAATGCTGCTTCCAAAGCATCATCCATCTTATCGACGTTACCGTATGGATTAGTTCCCTGAACCAAAGGAGAGGACAAGGAGAGTAAAAACACCAATTGAAGGAAAAAAACCAAACGAATTTTATTACGCTGTGATTTGGCCATAAACCAACGACAAGAGTCCACTTCAAATGTGTTTGCACTCACTGTGAAAGCCAAGGGATGTCATCAGGAATTTCCGCAAACAAATTTGCAGGCAGTGCAGTCTTGATTTTTGAGACTGAACCAAGTTGTTCCGCAGTTTTGTTTTGCCACTGAACAAAATCATCGAAGGAATGCATATTCAAAATCGGATTGTGTGTGCGGTTCCAACCTAGCGTTTGAAGTTCAGTACTAGGTGGTTCATGACCGCTACAAACCATCACATCATCCGAGAGATGAGCAAGTGATTGAATCGATTCCCAGTGTTCATGAAGGCGACCACTCGGCAAATCGTCACGTCCAACACCTGCTCCTCCGTTAAACAAGAAATCTCCTGTGAATATGTGTCCATCAATCGCTATGATCATCGAATCAGATGTGTGTCCTGGAACATGATGGAACGAATAATCCACTCCAGCTATCGTCAATTCAGTGGTTTCATCAACATAATCTGTAACTCCGAGAGAGGCTGTATCTTTCCACATGTAGAAGGGAATTCCTTGTTCCTGTGACAGAGAAAAGCATGCTGTAATATGATCTGCATGTGTATGCGTTGCCATACATGCAACCAACTTGAGATTTCGAGAGGAAAGTATGGATTCATAATGGCCAATATAGTCCCACACGGGATCAATAAGGACTGCTTTAGCATCGTTTGAGACAAGATATGTACAGGCCCAACCCTCTGGACGGATATCTTCAACTTGCATGTATCGACGAGAACGAAGTCCTACTTCAATTCATTCCAGAGAAGACGAGGCTTCATGAGGGACCACATTGACCAAGGGATATGCACCCCTTGACCGTTGTCTATCTTGAGCACGATGGAAAACTACTGTTGGTTGATGAAAATGGTGTGGGACCTCAAGACTGTGTCATGGGAAGACAGATCAATAGCGCATCGATACGACTTCCAACGGTTGATGAAGTTCTACAGATGAGGATAAATTGGGAAGAAGAACGACAAACTGACGTTACATTCGATGGTACAACATATACCCTCATCCATGGTAATCCCTTGATCGATTGGCCCGAACACTGGACATGGAAAGACAAAGTTGTCTCGGATAACGCGGTTCATCCACTCGCTCGCGAAGCGGTCTATCGCTCGATTCACAGACTTGTTTCCAAGGTAATGATTCGTAACGATGAGCAGCAGATTCTGATGGTAAAGGTCGAGCGTGGATTTTTCAAGGGTTACTGGGGCTTACCAGGAGGTTATATGAATCACAGTGAGGAACCTGCCGAAGGTTGTATTCGAGAAACTCAAGAGGAACTAGGAATCAATATCGAACTTGATGATCGTAAACCTGTGATTACACAACGTACATTCTTCAGAGATGGTATCTCCTTCATGAGTTTCACATATTGTGGTCTATGGAATGGGTCCATAGATGAATTGAAATTGAAAGAAGGGGAAATTGCTGAAGCGGCTTGGTTTTCGCTTCCTGAAGCGATTGGAAATGCAGCTTCAGAATTCGATCGAATCGCTTTAGAGTCATTTCAGGATTGAAGCAAATCCTTCGCAGCTTGTAGCGCATTATCAAGTCCATCAGAATCGGAACCGCCACCTTGTGCCATCGTCGGTCTGCCACCACCACCGCCTTTGATATGCGGAATAATCGAACGTAGTATGTCAACAGCATTGTAACGCTCAGCAGCGACTGTATTTTCCGTACATGCAACCATAATTTTACCACCGCCCTCCTTTGAACCTAAGATCGCTAAAGTTGGTGTTTCAACATCTCTGGTCAATTCCTGCAACATTGAAGTCAACTGCTTGAGTTTTCCTTCAACCTCCATAATAACAACGCGAACACCTTCTATGGTTATCGAATCATCACCACCACCCGATGTGCGTAGCCGAACAATTTCGGCTTCAAGTTGCTCTATTCTCTTGCGCTGTTCTTTCCATTCAGAGAAAAATCGTTCAGCTGTTTTTGGTAAATCTTCAGTAGAAACTGCAAATGTTTGCGAGGTCGCTCTAAGCAACTCATCCTGTTCACGAGCGAATTGCAATGCAGATTCACCAGCAACAATGTGCAAGCGTTCAACACCATCTTGAACCGCAGTAGAACGAATGACGCGAATGGAACCAATCTGTCCTGGCTCATCATGGTGAGTTCCTCCACATGCTTGCACATCGTGTTCGGAGATTCGAAGAACACGGATTTCATTTCCTTTTGGAGCCCCACCTTGATACAGATCAAATCCGTGCTTCTTATCGGCTTCATGTCGAGAGAGAATTGTTTTCTCAGTTCGAGAAACTTGTCCTAGCACCTCATTCGAAAGAATTTCAATCGCATCAAGATCATCACGAGTAAGCCGACGATAATGCGTAATATCGAGACGAGCTACCTCTGTTGACTTGTTAGCTCCTGCTTGGTAAATATGAGGCCCAAGAATTCGTCGAGCAGCCCCTCCAACGATGTGAACGGCTGTGTGGTGATCCATCAATTGTTTTCTGCGAGGCCAATCGATGGAACCATGAACAAGATCACCTACTTCTAGCGGGCCATCACATAGATGAAGAATCAATCCACCTTCTTTCTGTGTGTCCAATACTGAACGGGAGGCACCATCAGTGGTCAATGAACCATAGTCGCCTTCCTGACCTCCTCCTTCGGGATAAAAGCAGGACTCTGAAAGGACAATAGCATGTGTTGCACCATCTGGGCCGGACCCCTCAAGCAATGGTATCGATGCTAGAACGCTTGCATCGAAACTACGTTGCTGAACATCGTTGTAGTATAATGGAACTGTTTCAGGAAATGATGGAAGTTCATGGACTAGAGACGTTTGTTGCGTTGTTGCTGCAGCCGCTTTTGCCATCTTTGCATGTCGTTCTGCCATTTCTGCAGAAAATCCAGTTCTCAACCGTAATTGACTCCATCCACTCATTTGTGCCATGTTGATGACCATGTCGGGAGGAAGACCATGCGAATCGTTGAGTTGGAAAAGCAAATCATCAGGTAATTGTTCAGCATCTTTGTCGATGGATTTCAATGACTGATTGATTAGATTCGCACCTTTTCGAAGGACTTCGATGTAACGCTCTTCTTCAAGATTCATGATGGTCAACAATCCATCTCGAGTTTGTTTCATGTCATGACCTTGCATATTGACATCGAGATGGTGATTGATGAGTTCAGATAAGGTTACTTTAATTCCAAGTTCATCACGCATGCGCAGAATTCTTCGAGCAAGCATCCTTGCTAGATATCCTGCTTTTGCATTGGAAGGTACCAGTCCATCTCCAAGCATGTGTGTTAATGCATGTAAGTGATCAGGAATTGCATATATTCTGGACAATGGTTCTGTAATTGCCATGAATTGCTCAGGGGTGAGATCAACACCTCTCTGCGATAGTCGTGAAATAAACAGTTGAGACAATTGCTCAGCATCCACTCCTGGTTCGATGTTCATGATACCATTCAATCGACTCATCTCACCAAGTAGGTTGTCAAGATCTAAATCTGGCCATTTTGCTGCAACATCAGAAAAACCAGAAATTGTCTTCAGCCATTCGACCGTTTCTGGATAGATTGCTTCGTAAATAGTTGGGGTACCAGCTGCTGCCCAACAAAATCGCTCTAGGCCGTAACCTGTATCGATTATTTGCAATGGCATTTCCTTGTACCTATCTCCTTTGAGTTCAATATCACCATCAGACGATTCTTCAAGATTCATGAACACAAGTGTTGCGAGTTCCAGCCCACCAACAATGACTTCAACAGCAGGTCCTGCGTTGCCTCCACCACACCAAGGATTCTCCACATAAGTTATTTCTTTGTCAGTAATTCCGAACGTATTTGTTAACATCGTGTGGCAGTAAGCAACACATTCTTCCATCCAATAGTACATCTCTCCCTCATCAGGTCTATTGAACACGTGGTGTGCCATCATCTCAAAGGTCGTAAGATGGCGTCCAGAACGACCAACTGCATCGACGTCTGTCAAACGAATACAGGGCTGAGAAATCGTCAGAGGATTTGCTGGTGGAGAGACTTGGCCTGAGGTGACATGGGGTTGAAAATCTGCAATCGATGCAATCGTCAGGTGAATGTCGTCTCGCCAACGTGCAAGCACAGGATAGGGTTCTACACGATGGTGATCATGTTTCTCAAAGAACGAAAGGAATGCTTCACGCATCGAATCTTTCAACGCTTTTCCACGTTGATCAAAGCCCCCGATAAGAGGTTTCCCGATGAAGGTATACTCATCTTCATGCGTATCCCCGCAAGTCGTCCGGTCCTCATCGCACGTCCAAAACCACAAGTTTGTGATTTGACATTGTCTACGAACGTAACCATGCTCATGGAATACTGCCAAGTCAATCGGGGGTAGACTCAAACCAACGCCTCCAGTTTGCGGGTGGTCGCCAGTCCTTTCAATCCTCCCTTTCAATATCGTGAAAAAGTGGAAATCATCATATGAAAGATGTTGAACGACAAGCATGGATGCCGAATGGACCAATCACGTCGACCTCTCGACCCCGGGGGTTGTTCGTATCAAGGCCCACAATCGGATGAAGGTGGATGCAGCGATCATCTCCACGATGGAAGAAATCGAAAATTATCAAGATGGTCGAGGCCCAATTCAGTTGATGAACGCTACTGAACTACCAGGAATTGTTGGAACTGCTTGGGGCATGGCAGACTGGCATTATGGATACGGGCTACCGATTGGCGGAGTTGTTGCTACCGATATCGAGCACGGTGAACAAGGCGGTGCAATTTCTCCTGGAGCTGTTGGATTCGACATCAATTGTGGAGTGCGAGCAGTCGCATTAAACATCGAAGCAAATGACATTCCAAATTTAGAAAAATTGGCACGACGCCTCAATGGCCGCATTCCTGCAGGAGGTTCTGGTAAAGGTGGAATCGATATTACTGAATCCAAACTTAACACAATCCTACAAGGTGGACTTAACGAACTTGAATCCATCGATGTAGAACAACACCACGTCGCCGGTAGTATCGAATCCGATGGTTGTTTCGAAATTGATGAATTGAGTATCAGTCATCGGGCAAAACAACGAGGTATGAAAGCGCTTGGTACACTCGGAAGTGGAAATCACTTCCTCGAATTACAACGTGTATCAGAAATTGTTGAAGATGAAACAGCCAAGAAATGGAATCTATCACAAAACCAAGTGGTTGCTATGATTCACTCGGGTTCACGCGGATTGGGGCACCAAGTATGCAGTGATCACATCCATCAACTTGAGTTACGACTTAAGCAGCGTGGAAATGACTGGGTAGATGAGGAATGGGGATATGTCCTACCGGACCGTCAACTCGCATCCGCTCCAATACATTCGAAAGAAGGTCAATCCTACCTTAATGACATGAAAACTGCTGCGAATTATGCTTTCACAAATAGAGCAGTACTTACAGATCGCTTGTTCAAGGGATTGAAAGCTGAACTTGGTGAAGAGATCGAACTTTCAACATTGTACGACGTATCCCACAACATTGCAAAAATCGAAGAGCATGTTATTCACGGGAAGAATTGTACCTGTGCTGTTCACAGAAAAGGGGCAACTCGAGCGTTTAGTGGAAATCAACCTGATTTGCACGAATCCTTCTCAACAACCGGCCAACCTGTCGTTGTCCCAGGAGATATGGGGCGAGGTTCATGGTTGATGGCGGGACCTCGTTCACAACAAAATCAAGCCTTTGGAAGTGCTTGTCATGGTGCAGGCCGAGCTTTGTCACGTTCTGCAGCACGAAATCAAATCAATGCGGAAGCAAAACAAAGTGAACTAAGAAGCAAAGGGATTATTGTTCAGGCTGCGAGCAAAAATATCCTCTCAGAGGAAGCTCCTGAAGCGTATAAGGATGTGGACAGAGTTATCGAAAATACTGCAAACGCCAATCTTGCTCGACCTGTATTACGTCTTGAGCCGATGGCTGTTATCAAAGGCTGATCACATGCAGGTATTTGCAAGTGGGTGCCCGTCAGTAGGTGCGGACCCTGTGTGAACCCCATCAGGTTCTTCGACAATAACTGAAAGTAGTGTGTTCACCAGTTCCTTCAAGTCATCAACTTGAATTTGTAATTCTTTGATTCTTGCCCGAGTATCAGTCTTCTTTCCAGTAGCATTGCTCATGTATATCCCATCCGAAGAAGTGGCCTTCTTCACCCCAAAGTCTATTCAGACAACTCTTAATGTTTGTTGCAAAAAAATGGCCTATTCTACGATTTGTGACTGGAGCCACCGGCGAGGATCGAACTCGCGACCTCCTCATTACCAATGAGGTGCTATACCACTAAGCCACGGTGGCGGCGTCCATCCCACCGAGCATTTCGATATAATCGCTTCGCGTCTCGTCTAACCGAGCATGTACGAGGGTAGTTGGCGCCGAGAGAGAGATTTGAACTCCCGAGGGACAGGCCCACGCGATTTCCAGTCGCGCGCACTACCAGGCTATGCGATCTCGGCTCGCATTTCAATCCAAACATCATCAGGGTTTAACGCTCACGCTTGTCAATGTTGCAACGCAACAAACTCAAAGGGGAACAGTCTCGGACTGACATGGACGGTGGGGAAACAACAACCCATGATACATCTCATGATACCCTCCCATTCCGTTTGGGCGACATTGAAATTAAGCCAAGATTTGTTGACTTTCACCCAAGTGTAACAAAGATTCGAACCGAACTTCTCTTCCAATGGAAATTGATTCGAACCGATTGGAATCAGCAGTTTACAATCGCTGTAATCTCAGCAGTCCTAGCAGTATTACTTGGAGCCTTGAATGCAGATATTTTCGATGGAGGCAACGCAAAGATTGCCGGATTAGAAGGACTCCAAGTAGCAGGTAGTACCGCTTATTTCCAGATGGTTCTTTCCATCGCATGTTGGGCATGGTTCTTGTTTTCTTTAGTTCAATTGTTCCCAATTATGCGAACACACACTATCACCTTACTGTTGATTTGGGGTGGTTTTGGAGTCGCTCAAATCTATTTCCACTCATACAACAGGAATTTTCCAATTTCCTTTTCGCTTTCCGATATGATGGGCGGTTTCCTTATCACACTGGTTTGTATTTTCTTTTTGTACTTCTTCATCAAGGCTGTTCGAGAAACTCGAGATTTACATGTCGAAACCCATCATCTCCATGAGGATGTTAGAGTTATGGAAGCAGCCATGCGTGAACATTCATTAGCAGGTTGGACGATTATCTGTGTGACTTGGTCAATTTCTGCAATGATGAGTGCTTGGACAGGGGCTCATTACATTGCAGAACGAACAGGTTCTCGAACATGGGCTCTAATTCTACATCTTTTCTTCTCGGCAGTTACAATTCCACTCATGATCTGGACAATTTGGTTCCCACAGAAGATGTTGGGCAATGAAGCCCGAGTTCGAACAAAAGCAGCCGTTATAGCTGAAGAGGATTTAATGAGCAAGGCTATTCTCGAAGTATCACCTGATGAGGAGGCTTGGTAATGGATTTGAAACAATTGCGAGAAGACTTTCCCGCCCTGTGTGAGGAACATCCTGTTGCTTATCTTGACAATGCTTGCGTCACATTGCGGCCACATTCCGTCATCAATGCTATCTCAGACTATTATACCAAAACACCTGGTTGTGGTGGCCGTTCTGTTCATCGCTATGGAACTACAGTCTCCAAGACCATCGCCCAATCGAGAAAAACACTTGCAGGATTCTTCAATGCACCATCGGTCAACGAAATTGTGTTTACTCGAAACGCCACTCATAGTTTGAATCAGGTCGCAAAAGGACTCTCATGGAACAAAGATGATATCATTTTGACTACTGATCGTGAGCACAACTCAAACCTCGTCCCTTGGCTTCAACTTGAACAAGAACAGGGGGTCGATCACAGAGTAGTTCCATCCAATGCTGACAACACATTTGATTTGGAAGCATTTGAGAGCATGTGTTCCGAAGCCGGAAATCGTCTTCGAATGGTATCTGTTAGCCAAGTTGGTAATCTGGATGGTATTGAAACACCAATTCGAGAGATTACTAAAATTGCCAAGGATTACGATGCACTCGTTTGTATCGATGGTGCACAGTCAGCACCTCATATGCCAGTAGACGTTCAAAGCATGGGCATTGATTTCTTTGCCTTTTCAATTCATAAAATGCTAGGCCCATCTGGAATGGGAGGATTGTGGGGTAAAGAGGATCTTCTCAATTCTATGCGAACCATCCAATCGGGAGGGCAAACTGTCAAAACATCGCACTATGACAGATTTGAATGGGCTAAATCACCTTCTAAATTTGAGGGCGGACTCGGTCATTTTGCTGGAATGATGGCTACTGGAGCTGCTATTGATTATCTCTCAAAATTGGATATGAATCAAGTTCATGAACATGAGATTAATTTGAACCGAATTATGTCCAATGGAGTAAAGGATTTGGATGGTGTTTCTATCATTGGACCAGAAGATGCATCTCAACGAGGCGGCATATGTTCACTACTTCTCGATGAGAAACTTCCTGCACATGACATTGCTCTTTTGCTGGATGAAGTATCTGGTGTAATGGTACGATCTGGGCAGCATTGTGTTCATTCATGGTTTAACAGCAGAGGATACAATGGCTCATTAAGAGCCTCCGCTTACTTCTACAACACGGAAGAGGATGTCAAGCGATTTGTTGACACATTTTCTGAAGCTGTTCAAGCATTTCAATGAGGGCCTTTCATGACAGAAGAAATTGATTCTGCTGATGAAACAACCCCCTTATCCCCGCAATTGGAAAAGGACCTTGAAATTGTACGAAGGATCGTTAGTGTAGCGATGGGAGCTCTGCTCATCCTCGTCGCCGTTTTTGCTTACAACATCATTACTGGAGACGGATTGACTTTCGTCAAACCGAGCGATGAGTTGATTGAGTCAGAACGTGTTTACAGAGACTTGGTTAACGTACCAAGCGAATATTCGGGACAGGATGTTAACGTTTGTATCGTTGATACTGGAATCGAGTTGAATCACCCAGATCTCGAAGGTTTTGATGTAGCAGGTTGGGTGGACGTTGTACAGGGCAAATCAAATCCATACGATGACAATGGCCATGGCACCAACATGGCAGGAATATTGGTCGCCGATGGCTGGATCAATGGTATTGCCAAAGATGTAGACCTCTACGTAGCCAAAGCCTTGCTTGCGAATGGTTCTGGCTATGAGGAAGATGTTGTCGGAGGAATAGATTGGTGCGTTAATCAAAACGTCAACATCATATCACTATCATTGGGTGGAGCGCAAGATTTGTTTCCACTTCTTGGTTCATCCAGTCGAACGATCGAAGATTCGGTGAACGATGCTACAGCTCGAGGAATATTTGTCATTGCAGCAGCAGGAAATGATGGCGAAAATGATGATGGCGACGTCGCTTCACCAGGAAGTGAGCGCAGAGTCATTTGTGTAGGAGGAGTGACCCAAAACGGTAGTCCATGGATAAAATCTTCTAAAGGGAATAATGGATTTAATCCTCCCAATAATTGGAATCCACTTGGGCGGCTGGACCCTGATAAAAAACCTGAACTAGTTGCACCTGCGGTTGAAGTTCCAGTACTCAATACACAAGGAACATGGTCTTCTGCAAGTGGAACGAGTGCAGCTACAGTGTACGTTACTGGAGCTATCGCACTTCTGCTTGAAGCTCAACCTCAACTTGCGAGCAATGGAACATCAGGCGATGTATCAACTATTGATACTGTCAAAGACTGGATAATGCAGACGGTCCAACCTAAAGAGGGACAAACAGATCATGATGACAAGTACGGCTATGGTCTACTAGATATTGAGGCGCTTTTAGAAAAGGCTGAACAGGAATCTACCGCTTGAAAAAAGCAACGATAGTTCCACCGAACAAGGGCACAAAGGCGACGTGATGTGTAGATTGCACACTGTGGATGAGTTCAATCCAAGCATTGAATCCGTCTACTTTTGCTTTCTCATCATCATCGAGTTCCTCGTAATCGCCAACCGGTGTTTCCGGTTCAGTAGTGTAAAGCACACCATTGTTGGAAAGCAATTCTATCCCATGTTGCAAATCACTTACCAATCGTGAAAGTGGTGAGTCGATGATAATCGCATCGTATTGTTCAGACAACCTGCGTTCATCAGCACCTACGCCTGATGCTGTTGTCAACTTCCATGCTTTTTCCTCAGCGCATAAAGTTGCAAAATCGTTGACAACGATTGAGGACCATGATATAGCATCATACCTCGTTTGAAGTCGATGCAGAATAACACCAAATTTTGCACCTTGTTCAACGATGTCAAAACGTTCGATAGGATCGTCTTTGAACAAGTCAAAAAGCCAAGCAGAACGATGACCTATACCCCCTCCTACTTCGAGAATACGCTTAGGCTCTTGTCGCCCAATAGCATCTCGAAGACGGCGAAGCACTGAGATTGACCACGTCGATAGCCCCATATGCTCTAATTGAGTTGCGATATTGGCAGCTATTTCGGGTTCATCTCGTGAACGTTCATGGTCTGCACTAAGCAAACTTGGTAGAACTTGGTCACGACTCACCTCGCTCATATGTTGGCCTCAGTTGCTGATTGTTTTGAACACTGTGACGAAACCACATGCGGTGGATTCAAAGGGGATATGCCTCGAGCCCGACTTGAGAAGCATGGATGACGAATTCTATGATGATGACTTCGAAGATGAAGAAGTCTTGGAGAACGCAGTTCTCTGTCCAACATGTGAGGATGTTACAGGTCATCAAATTCTCAAGGAAAAAGAAATTGGACGCGGCAAGGATTACCTTCTACGATGCGAAACCTGCTCAACGGTTCATGAAATTAAATTCAGAGCCCCACCACTGACTAGAGTCCCTTTCATGTTGACAGATGGACCTGATTCATACATGGCAACAATCGATCTTGATTCTGATGAGTGGCTTGAACTCAACGATGCCTTTGAACACGACGACATGACTTGGAGAATTACTCAACTCGAATCCAAGAATGGACCTCTCAAGGAAATAGAGGCCGCGAATCTTGTGAGGGCCGTCGCTCTTCGACAAGATATGCTTCGAGTGAAGATAACAAAAACTCGAGGAGAATTTTCAACTCCTGATGTCTTGATTGTCGAAGAAGGTACCACATTCAAGGCCGGAACTATTCTTGATATCGGAGTTCAAACATGGAGAATACGTGCGATTCATACCGGTGAAGGAAGGACTCTTCGCGGAACTGTAGATGCTTCAAACATCAAGCGCATGTATCTCCATGAACCGCCACGTCCAGAACGTTTCGAGCCAAAGACTCCGAGGGAACGAAGACAGGCATGGAAAGAAGGCCGTCTTGGATTCAATCCAAATCCAATCCTTCCTAAGGAGCATATTAAGAAACGAGTTAAACCGACCAATAAGCGGAAGAAAAAGAAAGCTCGAAAGTGATCAAGGCCGGTTTGTCCAAGGCATCAAGAAGGCCTTTGCTATTTGCAATCCAATCGTTGGATTTTCTTGTAGCCGTCGAATACTATACTCGTACCACTTCTCTCCATAAGGAATGTAGACTCTCGTTCGATGACCCTTCTTTGTCAATTTTCGACGCATAGGGCCTCGTACACCTAGGAGCATCTGGAATTCATATCCAGGCCCTTTCCCATTCCTATCCGGTCCGGCATTAGTTCGGGGATCGTCCATGGATGGACCCATCTTGAATTCCTTCAACACCTCCAAGGTGTAATCGATTACAGGAACATCATGTGAAGCGATTCCAACGTATGCGCCATGTTCTAATGCCATACGTATCGCTTCGTTCGTTTTGTCCCTTATATCCCTCTTAGAGGTGTATGCAATATCCTCTGGTTCCAAGTAGATGCCCTTGCAAATTCGATAATCGGCATTAGGTCCCAAATTTGAAGCAACACTTTCGATGTCATTCGAAGTTCGATGTAATCGTCCTTGCAGTACCGTACCAACATTAGTCAATCCTTTTTCATGTAAATCTAGAACGACTTGAATAGTTTCAGTTGTTACGCGGTGATCCTCCATATCAAGACGAACAAACATATCATGTGTTGCTGCTTGTCGAACTAGTGATTCGATATTCTCCATACCCTTTTCTTTGTCGATTAAAAGACCAAAGGCTGTTGGTTTAATCGATAAATTAGCATCAAATTTATGCTCCACGATTGCATTCATAACTCGTACGTACTCATCAAGGAAAAATTGAGCCTCATCCAGTGAAGAGATTTCTTCCCCCAGTACGTCGATAGTGAAACATGCACCTTCCGATTCTAAGCGCTTCATGACAGATACAGCATCTTCAATTGTTTCACCTGCTACATATCGCCGTGAAACCCAACGAACAAACCAACGAGGCATACGTAATGTCATTGCTACGATAAGTTTCGATAGCATACTTTAGCCTCCTCAAACTAATGGCTTGATTGACATCCTTTGACCATTTCCAAGAAGGCATTAGTTCGAACAACTTCTATACCAATCGATTCTAGATGCTTGTAGATCAATTGCCGCTGCCATCCTCTGAAAGATTTCTTCTCCACATTACATACAATTCTACCACCAGGATAGGCTTTTTGTGTTGACAAAATAGCAGCATCGATAGATTGTTTCCAAAGATCACCAGGATTGTCTTGCGTGTCAAAAGGTAGGGAATGATTGGCCAACATATGTCCGAGCCAAACATGAGGTTCAAGCGCTAACTTGTTGGCCTTAGGGGCGTAATGCCCACCGCCTAATGTTATCAAAACCGGTTCATTCTCATGGTGTTTATTCCATGATTCTGTTTGAGTCTCACCCTCTAATCCAAGCCCCTCTGTTATGACTTCAGCGAGAAGTTTCGCTGCATTTTCATTCGGCCAATACGGTTCTGTTGAACCAACCTCAATAAAAAGCGCAGGAACATCAAGAATTGGTCCATGATGCGTCACTTCAAGCGAAAGCGAAAATTCTGGAATCGCATTCTCTTCCCACTTCTGGTGAAGTAATCTCCACCACGGAGCTATTCGGGAATTTGGAGGTGGAGCAAATCCGGACCTTCCACCGAAAGGTGGTTCTTCTCCGAGTGGATGATGGGGGACTCCAATAGGGTGCAATGTAAGACAAGGCCTACCACTTGCAGCAGCGTGTCTTGATGGAAAAATAACTTCAGTTACCGTCTCACCTGTTGCTTCATTCCAACGCTGGTCAAGATGATCCTCCCACAAGATTCGCTTTGGCAAAAACCACATCCGCACGTTTCGATATTCGTAGGAAGGATAGGATTCAATATCATCACGTTGAGACCATGTATTGAACTCAAGAAGATACTTTGCTTGATTTGTGGAAGCGATATCATCATTGTTCACTGCAATGAGAATGACATCTGCCATATTAGGGTCCAAGCGTAGCCACTTCTTGAAAGCGAGTATTGACAAGGAACCATTGCCTCGTCCTGTCATGGTCGAAGCAGAGCATTCAATACACCTCCCCTTTCGAACCATCAAGATCATTGAAACTCCAGATGTAGAAGGTGTTTATGCGATCGCTATTGGTGTGGATGGTGAGTTATGCCGACTCGATGAAAATTGGAAGCCACTAGAAAATCATGCTAGACCTTTCCCTATGTCAATACAACAAGCAATCGTTGTTCATGATGTCCTTATCGCTACTTGGATAGATCGTGAACTTCTTCTAGCCAGAATGGGATGTTTACCCCTTGACCAGCCTTTCAAAGAGGGTGTGGAGCGTGGGGACTTGCGAACTACAAGATATATTGAACAAGCAATTTTGCCAGAAGGAGTAATTTGGGCTCACGTCTTAGATGCTGAACCACTTGCAATGACGACTATGGATGATGGATTTGCATTTGTCCTATGGAATCGAGGAGTCTACGGCTTTGATGTGACCGGAGTAGAGCGTTGGAGGGCACCTCCTCCTGAGTGGCCAGAACTATCCCATCTACCAATGAGTCAAGAAACAGTCGCCCTCTATGAAACCAATTCAACCATGGAAGTTTGGTCTAGGGCTGGAGGTTGTCTACGACTTTCGAAAGCAGATGGATCTAGAATTGGTAATGCTCACTTCGAACTTGAAGGGGCTCTTTCAAGTGTTTTTGGAACCGAAACTCAGCGAATTCTTATGCTGACCGATGGGCGATGTTACCAATACAAATCTGGTTCGCGGGTTGCAGACATTGCAACAAAAGGTCCAATTCAGCATGCCATATTCTTCGATGATTCAACGTGGATTCTATCGGGATGGCGTGAAGAGATCTCCCTCGATGAAACAGGAGTTACAGTGCAAAAGCAAAGTGAGGTCGTAGTTCAGCACCTCGTAAAAGATGAGCAACTTTGGTTGCTAACAAACGATGGTTTGCTAACTCATTCAATCTTGACGGAATAACCGCAACGACCGCATGTCTTGCGATCAGCGTGAATTCCAAGGAAAACCCCTGGTCCGCAATTTGGACAGTGCTCTGATTTACGCTCAAGAGTGCCATCATCAGCAATAGCGTACTTCGACCACTTTGCTTTTGGATTTGGTTCTCCCATCATTCATCACCTTCCTCTGCTTCTTCGGTTGCTTCTTC
>DAKS01000018.1:0-9797 GCA_002499195.1 Euryarchaeota archaeon UBA443 | reverse complement strand
GTTGCTTCTTCAGTTGCTTCTTCGGTTGCATTTCCACTTCGGAAACCCTTGTGACGTTCGTGAATATATTCTGGTTCAACCTTCATAGCTTCAGCGGTTTCGTAGATTAGAGCTTGTCCAGTTGTGAGGGCTTGTCCGTAACGAGTCTTACAATTCTTGACTACAATGAAATCCGGGTTGGAGCCAGGTTCAAGTGTTTTAACAAGATCCATGACTTCTTTCTTTGATGGGGTCTTGGAACTCTTATGGTTCCACTTAAAATCAATTTCAACTCGGTTGAGAAGTTTGTTTTCTATTCGACTTACAATTTCCATACTTTCATCCTCCTTATCGGATGTTCACCTTCAATGCGTAATGGCCAGGTTGGTCAATGTTCAATCGGCCTGCAATTTCAGAACGTGAAGGGTGAATGATAATGACATAACCTTGCCAATCCGTTGTGGTTTGGGCAGAAGGATTTCGCGGGCACTGATCGATCCCATCTTGAAGAATGAGTCCACAGTCGCCGCATGCATAGGGTTTCTTGGCCATGATTACTCACCTGCTTCGTTAAGCCATTCAAGAGATCCAAGACCTGGTTGTTTGCACGTCAGACCAATCTTAGAGCGACGTGGATCGCTTGTATCTGGTGACAAGGATACGATTCGAGCACGAACCGCTGTTCCGATTCCTAAGCGCTTGTCATCATTACGACCTGAAATGGTACCTGCACCAACGTTGACCTCAACTTGGTCATCAAGAATTTGAGATTTGTGTAGTAAGGCTTCCATTGGACCGATTCGGACGAAAGCACCGAATTCATTGACTTCAGAGATTGCCCCTTCGACGACTTCGTAGTCATCCATACAGAAAAGAAGAGCATCAAAACGGACACGTTGGTAAATCGCACCATCACCATGGATGATTCGGCCACGACCTAGTGGTGTGTGATTACTTGTGACCAAGATGAACCTGTTTTGTTCATCAAATCGACCCTCGAACGCAGTCATTGCCAAACGATCGATGTGTTGATCAAGTGATTGGCCTTTTTTCATGTACTCTGCGGGGATGCGAATGGTATCTTCTTTCGTGACAATTTTGTACATCGTATTCCTCTCCCGGGCTTCTCTCATCGAGTGATGAAGAGGAAGAGGCAGAACCTTTCCGTCCTTCACCGGCTTTCGCCTCGGGAGAGAAGTTGACCGAAGTCATTTCGCCCACTGTCGACCCCTATATGAAGCCCACGCATTCATTCAAGTGACTGCGCATTTGAAAATAAGGTGCTGAAAGCATAACTTTTGACTAAAAAACAGGTTGTTGCGATACTTCAAGAGCAAAACAATAACAACCCCTCACGACGGAATATAAACAATGAGTAGCGCAAGCCATTCAGAAACAGGGCGTCGGTTCTCTGCTTTCAGCATCGTTTTTTTGATGTTGTTGGTTTCTTTCTCTCACATTCAATTTTCGAATTTAAGTGCACAAGCACCGATGTTTCAAACATCTGAGCAAATTTGGGATGACCTCGAGCAGCCATGGGGACAATACGGAGGAAGTGCCACTCGAAACGGTTCTATGCCTGCACATGATTCTTCATCTGGTCCAATGATTAGTATTGATGATCCTGTCATCAATTGGGTTGCCATCGATGACGACATCGGTTCGGATGCTTATGGCTCCATTATTGGCGATTTCTCAGGAAGTTTAACGGTCAGTCCAGGAGCGATCGAACGCTGCACTCCTTCTAACCTATTTGCAGTGGTCCTGCATGAAAGCACCTCAACATCCTCGACCAAATTATCGCTTATCGCTGGCGACGATGCAGCCCTTGCTTGGCAAGTTAACTTAGGCGATACGAAGGCAGCCCGTTCGACCCCAGTCCTTGTCGATGTAGACCTTGATGGAACAATTGAAGTTGTGGTTGTTTACGATACTGATAGTTCACTACAAGTTGATGTTTGGTCTCCTGAATTATCATGCGATGAATCGGGTTGGCAAAGTGGAGGTCACTCCAATGAATTGATGTGGTCATGGACAAGTACGGATTATCGTATAGGTATCACAAGCCCCCATTTCCAAACTCGCGAAAGCAACCACCTATCCGTAACTCAACCCCTCCTTGCAGATTTGGAGTTGGACGGGCAACCAGAATTAGTTCTTACTGTAGTTGATACAACAACCGATGACCCACACATTGTAAGCCTTCCACTAGGAGAGAATTCACCGACTGAAAATTGGGATGTTACACTCGATCGAGGCACTCACCCAAGCGATCCTGCTTGGGCTCAATTGGATGGTCAGAATTCTGTTGTTATAGCAACGACAATCGATGAAAACTCGGGGAATATGTGGGTTTGGCGAATCGACGGCAATACTGGATCAAATGATTGGGGCCGGGTTGCTTTATCTGGGACTGACACCGATTCAGATGCACCAAGATTGCGCTTACCGAGTCCTGTTGTAGCTCAGTTGGATAGCGATGCTGCTCCTGAAATGATTCTAACAATTCCAACCGATACGAATGGGCGAACCGTTGGCTTAGGAGCACGATTTGTCGGCATGGAGTTAACCTCAACGGAGGAAATCTTCTCTTTCCGTGCAACCAATGGTTATGCCGATGCACCCCCTCTACCAATCGACCTCGATAATGATACCATTCATGACCGACTCTGCTGGGTTACTTGGTACTCCGCATCAACCATAACTTTCGATCGGGAAGGAATGGTTGGTTGTCATAACCTAAACAATGATCCACCTACGGAGGAATGGAGCAAAATCATGAACAGAGGTGGTTCGGGTAACGACAACGATGAAATCGCAGTTTCACCGCCTGCATGGTTGGACATCGATGGAGAAGGCGATCCTGAGATTGTTGTTGCTTTTGGTAAACGTATTTTTGCATTTGAAGGTGACACTGGGTTCCAGAATGAAGTCTCTGATGGTTGGGACGAGCCACTTCCTATGCCACATCGCGTCTGGTCAGCACCTGCTTTCGCGGATTTGGATGGAGATGGTTTCCTTGACATTCTCTATGGAGATACGTTGGTTTCTCAAAGATTGCTCGATCTTGCACCATTACCAGATGGTAATGGAATCTCGTTCAATCCGGCCTCTCCGGACCCAGGACAGACGCTTACTGTTACTGGACAATTTGCTAACATTGGAACATGGGAAAACGAAGATAGTATCGATTGTGCATTATACATGAATGGCCAAGAATTGACAAGAATTCGATTCGACGATCTTGAACCACTTTCTCCGAGTGGAGAAGGTGGCCCTGCTACGTTTAGTGTAGATGTAACTGCAACACTCGGTACGCACACCTTTGAATTGGTTCTTGATATAAACCAAAATCTTAGCGAAGCACGCGAAGATAACAACGTTGAAGAGGCAATATTGACTATTGTTGAACCATATGCTGCCCTCATACAGGGACCTGAAGCGGTGACAAGAGTCGAACCTGGTGAGCAAGAGGTAGTGAATGTAACCATTACGGCAACCGGATCACGTACTGCAGATTGGGACATTGCTTATGATACCACAAACCTGCCTGATGGATGGACCGTTGAGCCACAGGCTGGAACAAACCTGTTAGGTGTTGAACTCATTCCCTCCACACCGTTATCTATACCATTTATTGCGACACTTCCAAGTGATGCTTTGGGAGATGAGGACGGTTACATTGAGGTTACTGCAACTCTAACCAGCGATTCAAATGTCCAAACCTCATCATGGATTCCAATTGAAGCGCTACGTACACGCGGGTTATCGCTTGTGGGTCCAACTGGACTTGCTTCATCGGAAGGATATGGAATACCGGGATATGTTGCAGAGACTTATGTTCTAATCGAAAATCTTGGTAATGCCGTTGAAACTACAACGTCAATAGATTGGACCAGCCCATCATGGGGAGGTACACCTGTGTTGTTTGATGGAACAAACAATGTGTATTCAATCACCCTTCAACCTGGTGAGAAGAAAGAATTGAAGATTCTTCTCGACGTTCCGGGTTCAACAGCGCATGGAAGTGTAACAACATCGACACTGACAACATGTATTGGAAGTGGAGAAGAAACTCTTTGCCGTTCGCTCGATGCGAATTTTACAGCTGTGGCTTCACATACATCACCCACTCACATTCGAACAGTTCCCGCAACAACACATCAATATGAGTTCAGAATGATTTTGCCTTCAACAGGAACATTGTCGTGGGATCTCAATCAAGCAAACATCTTCCTACCAAACTGGCAATGGAACATCTCGAGTGGAGGTACACTACAAAATGGAATTCTAACTGTGACTGGACCGTCTGATTCATACCATATCGTCGAACTTGAAGTGTACATTCCTCCAAACGCAGCTCCGCAACGCCTTTCATTTGAGACTGATGAACAAACTCCATTAGCCCACCATAGATTTGAATTAAGTGTGCATGTTCTTCAAATTCACCGTGCTGCATTGAATGTCATCGACCCACAGCCCTCATCAGAACCTTCAGGGTTTAACGTAAGTACAGTACACCAGCTTCTGATTCAACTCGAAAACCCAGGGAATGGCGATGATACCTACGAATTTTCAGCAAGTGTCGTTCCAACAGAGAACATTTCTTCCGATGATGTCGAATTTACGTATTACAATCCAGTTCGAACTTTAGGACCCTTGGCTACGACCATTATGCCCTTGGATATCGAATTGAGGGATACACTTCCCGCAGCAGAACCGTTCTACCTAGAATTCGAATGGGCATCAATTGTCAATACATCCGTCAGTGCAACAACAATGCTTCTCATAGAGGCAGAACAACGACATGAATGGGACATTGTGATTGTTAATGGCGGCCAGCAAACGGTTCAACCAAATACCGATTATCTTCTTGAATTCAATATTACAAACACTGGAAATTTCATAGATGAAGTTCAACTCATCCCTAGCCTAACAGTGACTTCTTCAAGCAACGATACATCGATCTGGCAGCCACATGTACAAGTTAGTTCATCAATGCTTGAAGTAAATGCATCATCAACATTAACAGCCATACAATCTATACCATATGCATGGAAAGATGCAACTGCCATTTTATCATACGAAGTCGTTTCATCAGGTTATATTTTAGATCAATTCGAAATTGAATTGATCGTGCTTGAGTCTTCTGAATGGAACCTCAACCTCGCAAATAGCAACCTCGAAATCATGCCAGGAGGCGATTACATTCAAGTCGAACTTGAACAAAGAGGGAATACCCCCTCCGTACCTTTCTTGACCAAATATGGACAGGGTTGGAACATATCACTTCCCGATGGAACACTCATGGAACCGGGTCAAACAACAACCGTTGACATTTACGTTGAAGCACCACAAAACGCTCGAGAAGGTGATGTTAACATATTGGAAATTCGTATCTCAGATGCAATAGGTCAAGGTGCTGAGGTATTCCAAGTCCCTGTTCGGGTTATTGGCGCTTCAAATTACGAAATTCAGGTAACCAATAATTGGTACGTTTCCTCCAATGGAGGATATCCTCTTGCTTGGATTGAGAATACCGGTAATGATTTGCCTGAAATTGGATATGAAGTTCTCAACCTGCCCGAGGGTTGGACAGCATCAATCAATTCGCCAATGACAATTGTACCCGGGGAAATTCATGGGATGCCTATTGAACTTAATCCTCCAGTTGATTGGGATGGAATTTCGTTCGATGTTACAGTTCAAGTAACCCATTCATCTCTTGGTTCGCAACAATTCAATTTCACGGTTCAATCATCGAACATCTCATTTTCAAGCAGTCCGGTTTTATGGGCACGAAGTGGCACACAATTATCTATTGACATCTACAACGATGGGAGTGATGAGATAGAAGGAGAGATAGAGTCTGTCTCTGGTTCCACGTACATATTTTCAATCCCATCAGGTGTGCAGCACGTCAATCTAAGCAGTGGTAATGATCAACTACAGCTTGCTCTTATTGGCAGAGATGGGCCGCAATCCACCGCTTCATGCTCTTTCATCAACACGGCATTCACAGATTTAGGTAAATTACCGTATACAGGAGATTTTGTGAGTTGTAATGTTCTTGGCGATCCTGCATCAAAGACAAAAATTTCTTTTGTTGTTGCAACCGACCGAGGGGATAATATTCCTATCAGTGAATCAATTTTCAACATACTCGTAAATGAGTCGGCATATGCAAATCTGAGTGTTGATAGTTGGGATCCTACACCAGGTAGCCTCACCCTCTTCGTCACAGCCTACGATGAGTTTGGTAATGTTATCGCAAGCATCGAAAAGGATGTCACATCGAGAGAATCTGGATGGAATGTTGGAATCAGTAGTATTTCAGCTAAGGGAAGTATCAATGTTGCAGTATCAAGAACAAATTATGTAGTTCTCGAAGATGCTGTATGTGTGCTCACCGTTACAAGTAGAGAAAGCGATTTCAAAGCCGAGGTTATGATTGAATTTGCAGATTCACAATTCTCACCAAACGTTCGTATCGATCCGACTGGACTTGCAGATAAAGAGCAACTGGATGCCATAATACAATGCGACAGCCCATTTGATGTCGATGATGATACTAGTGATGATTCGGCATCAATAATCTATGAAATCGAGGAAGCCTCTGCACTTAGTTCATCCAACATCATATGGGGGGCATCTGCTACTATCGTGCTTGTTGGTATCTATCTCTTTATTGTTCAACGTCAGGATAATGCAGCAATTCGAGCAATGGTTCGTGATCAAAACACGGCCAAACCGAAACAGCAAAAGCAACAAGAAAAATCTACGAATACCGATAATGAGGTAGATGTTGCTGACGAAGATGAAATGTCCATTGAAAGCGAAGATGTTGATGAAACATCACTACCTTCATTGATTGAAGAAATTCCTGCAGTAGATGATTTGACTCCTTCTGGGCGATTGGATTCGATAAGGAAGGAAATAAATCCAGACGATGAAGTACAACAAGAATCTAGTATTGAAGATCGAATGTCAAAATTCTTCCAATGAGCATCGCATACATCAATAGAGGAGATGTTCTGGGGCAAGTAATGAAGGCAGACCATCAGAGTACTACGCCATTCTATACACTGGATGGATGTCATTCTGGTCTTGTATCAAATGTGTTCAAGGCTTTGATTTCAAGTCAACAAAAAGCTGATGAAGAATGGACTAAGATGTGTGAACATCCAAAGATACAGGATAGATTTCGAACACAAGGAATCCATGAATGGGATTCAAGAGATTTGATTTCTTGGGATGATCCAACAATCTTGTTTACTCTGACAAGAATGCTCGATGATGATGGTTTGCCAATAATGTTGGGAGAAGATCGAAATCGAGAACGCTTTGGAAGATTTCCACACCAAACAGGTTCTACAATTCAATATGTTCGAGACAATGTACGGGATTTAAGTTCGCAAACAAGTGATTTGTTTGAGGATTTAGTGACGCATTTGGATTTCCTTCTAAATCGTTGCAATTCAGATGTTGTTGATGATGAACGTTACATGGATGGTAGAGCTGGATTGAGTATAATGGGATTCCTCACATTTGAAGAAGTTAAAACCTTACGAAGCACGCTTCTTGGAGGTGGATGGTCTGTTGCGAGAGATGAACCTATTGATGGTGGTGTGCGTGATGCAATCCGTCACTTGAATGCACTCTTACTCGCTGCAGAACGCAGAGGTGCTGGAATAATCCACCGAAAGCATGCATAGTATCAGAATTCTTCTGACGTGAGACGTTCATACATTGAAGCATAGAGCGTTGCTGTTTCATCGATTACAGATTGAGGTAATGCAGGGATAGGAGGATCATCCGTGCCTGCATCACGGGCTGCTTTCAATTCTGCTTGATGGCCAGTATTGATGTAGTGCGTTCGGACAAATTCCTTCGATAATTCAATGCATTCACCATTGCTATATGCTTCAGCATCCCACCATCGATCTTCATCAAGTGTACCAAAGGTATCGACGAGGACAACTTTACGTCCAGGCCCAAGAGCAAATTCTTTCTTACCATCTACGTGGATAAGACCATTCTTTGCAGCTTCTCTCTCAATAATTTCATCAACCTTGAGAACTGCAGTAACGATTGCATCGTATTCCTCATCGGTAATGTTGGATATCTCCAATGCTTCTTTTCGGTCGATGTTACGATCGTACGCTTCAAATTTCGTGGTAACTTCAACGAATGGCTTGTCAAGTTTTGCACCATATTCACAATCTGCAGATACACCGAGTTGCTCAGCAGTCAGTTCTCCACGTTGGAATCGGCGCCATGCTGACCCTGAAAGATAATGGCGGCAAATGAATTCCAAGGGTACGAAAACCCATTCCATATCTCGGGGAATTGCACCAGGCTCTTTGATGACCTCTACTTTACGTACCAAACATCGATCCGCAGAATTAACTTCAACAAGATGTGTGCCGCAGACTCCTTCTTCTTCAACCAATTTGAACCAATGTGCAGTCGTTCGGTTGAGAGATTCGCCTTTACGAGGAATCAACGATGGAATGATTTGATCAAAAACCGATATCTGATTAGTGAATCGAAATTCCAATACATCTGGATCATCAGTAGACCAAACTTGCTTAACCTTTCCTTGATAGAGCATTTCTCCCATGATGGAGTTTCTGAAAGAGAGGCTCTTGAACATTGGCGTTCGACTTTCAGATGATGCCGAGTGCATCTTCGATTCGATTGAGTTCAGGACCGGTTGTTTCACTTCCTGCTACAGCGCCATCATTTGATGCACAGATACCTGCTCCAACATATGGAGAACCGAAGGAAACGGTTCCAACCATTGGCGGAACTCCGAGTACTTCTTCGATAAGGAGTACCTCGTCTCCAGCAACATCGGGATGTAACAAAACACCTTGATCGTTGACAACACCGAGACTGCCTACAACGTCTTGCCCACCAATGGTAGTGGCGATAATGTCAACACCAAGAACGTCAGCAAGAATTTCAAGCCCATCATTAGGTATACTCGGGGAAGCTACACAACCTTGTTCATTTGCAAGCAAGAGGTTTCCTGCAGTGTTAACACCACCTTCCATGACGACTACATCTCCATAGGCTGTCAACTGATCTATGTCCTTTTCAGTCGCAATATCAGCAACTGCGATTCCATTCGAATTACCAGCTAGTAGAGCCCCGATAAGATTGGAACCACCGATCGAAATTGGTGCCATTTCAAGTTGCAAGGTTGTTTCAAGTTGCTCAAGAATTACCTCAGGAAGTTCTCGGGGATGGAACAAGACTTTGCCAACGGACGAAAGGTGGATTCCAATTTGGTCGGAACCAAGGATGTCCAATGTATCAATCGGCATAATCTTCACCCTCGTTACTATGTATCCATACGTAGTTTAGAAATCTTAGGTGTAGGAAAAGAAGATCGAGGATATCCAAGAGGAAAGAAGAGGGGCACAGTGACTGCCGTTTCCGTGGACTCTCGTACCACAGTATTGGGACAGACGCAGAAGGGCTTGACTTCCGGGTTCGGGATGGGACCGGGTAAACACCTTCGCTGTGACCGTGCACCCATCTTCTTTCGAATTGGAATGACACGACATGGCGTCGCATCGTGAATTGGCATGCTTATTAGACGAAGGGCACTCGAGGTGCGGATACATAATGAAAAAGATGCTCGAACAATTAGTGCTGCTGGACTGAACACGTCGCCGAAGCTTCGTGCTTACATCCGCAGTCTATCAAACTCGTCTTTTACGAGCGTTCTGAGGTGTCTCGTCTCTGGGGCGGCTTCGAGCTTAGATGCTTTCAGCTCTTATCCATCAGGGCGTGGCTACCCAGCATTG
>DAKS01000056.1 GCA_002499195.1 Euryarchaeota archaeon UBA443 | reverse complement strand
GAAGTCACTCTTCCTCGTAAGATTCGCTGCTAGAATCGATCAATCGCTTGGTTCCAACGATCAGCACAATAAGGCCCAGCGGGAGGAACAAATACCCTGCAAGGTCTTCCAATAAATCAACGGTTGCAAAAATGAACCATATGAACGCCATCAAGAAAAACACGCTTCCTGAAAAGGACCCTGGTGAGGTAAGTGAAGGTTTCAAAACTACGTTCGACATCTTCCAATCAAACATTTGCAAGCCCATCACAACGTGAAGAAGAAGGCCCAGAACATAACCGAGATGCATATTGAAGTCAAGTATTTCAATCTCTTCCCAGCCAATCCAATCAGCAACCGTGAATCCGGCATAGAGCGGAACACCCGTGTAAAACACCAACATGCCGAGAGTGAACAACCAGGACTTGTTTATGCCTGCTGGGTAATAGCGATGAATCTGTGTCCTTGAAAACCATTCTATGCAAACCATCCAACCAGCAACGTATACCAAAGGTGTCACAACATCGTTGCCTAAGGTTTCCTCAAACGCCTCGAGGCTGAACCATGCCATGATCCCCCACATCATACCCAGGAGACTTGCCTGAACAATTGACGATTGTGAACGCTTTTCACTCCTCCACTCGGAAACCAACTCAAAAGTAAGGACACCCATCACCACGACAAGACTGAGGAAGGATTCCCAGTCACCTCTGCCATAATCAATGACGTAAATTAAGGGATAGAACCAAAGAATCCATGAACTGCAATATGAAACCCAAGCTTCCATCTTTCGAGCAAACACAACCGCTGTATACGCTACGGCAAGGGTTGGAGCCCACATGTAGACGTTTCCTGGCCCGAGAGTTTCGTCCCAACGCGGGTCGATGATTACATCAAGATACCAAATGACAGCGACCATTGCCGCCACACCAAACAGAATTGACCTTGCTTCTCCTACGAATACCTGTGCTCGTCCTTGAACGTTGATTCCTGGTGCAAAGTACGCAAGTCCGGCGAGAACAGCGAACATAGGAACGTAAACGTCTACTCCAAATCCGTCTTCTATCAAGGACGAAAGTAAACCCACACCCACCAGAATCAGTGTCGCACCGATGGCCGATACAACTCCCAAGCTGAATCTTATACTTCCATTCTTGAGAACACTGCCCTTAGA
Organism: Euryarchaeota archaeon UBA443; assembly: GCA_002499195.1. GTDB lineage: Archaea > Thermoplasmatota > Poseidoniia > Poseidoniales > Poseidoniaceae > MGIIa-L2. The sequence goes on along the minus strand of DAKS01000056.1, from coordinate 6,595 downwards.
AGCGGCGTCCATCTCGCTACTATCCGAAAGGTGCTTTGTATCTGATTCTATATTGGTTTGAAGTTCGTATTTAGAGATTTGAGCGAATGCCTCATCTCCCAGACGTCCTGCTTTCCGATGCGCATCCAAACGAGTAAGAAACGACTCGGTTTTCATATCAAAAGGTTAGTGATTGATAGTAAAGTTCTTTCTCCCCCAATTTAGTCAAAGGCGTATTTATCTCACTTCAAGAAGGGTAGTGGCAACTCATGGACTGCTGCCCAAGACTAATCTATGATTCGATCCTTATTCGATTTCCAATCCAAAATCCTGCAATATTGACTAATACATCTGAAATCTTATTGTTCCAGGTTTCTTGAGCAAATTCGTATGGAAGTGTAAGTTCCAAGAACTCCCAACCAATTGATAGGGCGAGAAAGATGTACCAATTTGTTAGTAGAAATCGACCAATGAATGCCCATTGGACAAAATGACCAAGCGACCATAAGTTCAGTAAATTCATGTGAATCAAAGTGCTTCAATTACGATAGCGATGCCTTGACCGCCTCCAATGCATGCTGTTGCAATTCCGTACTTTCCACCGGATCGCTTCAGTTCATGGGCAAGTGTTAGTGTAAGTCGAGTACCTGTTGCTGCTAGTGGATGACCCAGTCCAACGGCTCCACCATTGACATTGACTTTATCCTCATCAAGACCAAGTTCTTTGACACAGGCAACGGCTTGACCTGCGAATGCTTCATTGATCTCCCAGCGATCAATATCCTCGATAGATAGTCCTGTTCGCTCCAAAGCTTTTCGAGATGCAGGAACAGGGCCATAAGCCATGATTGCTGGTTCTAATCCGACAATACCCCATCCTACGATACGTGCTAGTGGCTTGTCTCCATCAGCCTCGGCTTGAGAAGCAGACTTGATGACGACGGCTGCAGCACCATCGACAATTCCAGAGGCATTTCCTGCAGTTACAAGTGAATCTGGTCCAAACGCTGTAGGAAGTTTCGATAGAGATTCAGGAGATGTATCACGAACTACGTGATCTTCGTCCTTTGCTGTGATGACTTTGTCACCACGTCGAGATTTAATCACAACATCAACGATTTCATTATCGAAGACGCCGTTCTCAATGGATGCAAGTGTACGCTGATGAGATCGAGATGCAAAGGCATCTGTCTCTTCACGAGTGACTCCCTTTCTTGCACAGATTTCGTCACTGGTCTGGGCCATGAATTTACCACAGGTCATATCTTGAAGATTGGTCATCATATAATCTTCAACTGGAGGTGAACGCCCAAGTTTCCAGCCATCGCGTGCACCACGTAGAACATGAGGTGCTTGTGAGAGGTTCTCCATACCACCAGCAACAACCGTTGATGCTTCATCGAGCATGATCATTTGAGCTCCAGTAACAATCGACTGTATTCCAGAACCACAGATACGAGAGAGTGTAAGCATTGGCACTTCTTGAGGGATTCCTGCTTGAAGTCCCGCATGTCTAGCTCCATAAATCGACTGTGAACACGTTTGAAGGGCATAACCCATAACGACATGGTCTACATTCTCTGGAGCAGTGTTGGTTTTCTCCAAGGCTCCTTTGATGGCGATTGCACCTAATTCTTGTGCACTAACCGTTTTCAAAAGTCCACCTGGTTTACCATCACCGCGCTTTCCGCCAACCCATTCACAAAATGGGGTTCGTGCCCCTCCAACCAGTACGACATCATCAGCCATGAAACTCCTAATCGGATTCGGGTCAAGAAGGATGCGCTTCTCCACTTAGAGGTTCATCAGGGTGATAACAAGTCCACCAAGGGTCAAACAAAGAGGGATTATCATCACTTCAAATGAGGATCGCATTCGCCCCATATTTGCCAATTCAGTACCTCGCTGAAGGGTTGCTTTGATTCCAGGAGCATCCTCGCCCACGACTTCGAGTAGGGTATTCTGTAGTGTTCCATCAAGTCCTTCACTTTGGATTTCTTCTTGAGGTCGACTTCGAGTTGTTCCTAGTATGTAGACAGGGTTTCCTATTCTGAGTGCGTAAACAGTCCATCGATGTTTGACAACATTACCTCCTGTAAAGAGACGCGCTGCGAATTCCATTCCAAGTTCCTTCTTGAGCGAGTCTCCGTGATTTGATTCCCAGCGCTTGAGATATTGACCCATATCGGTTCGCTTGAAGGTTGTTGGTTTGACAACAATACCACCAGTACCGTCATTCAGGATGAAAGGAACACCGCCACCATCTTCACGAATTGTTTTCCAGTATTCTCTTGTTTTGCTGTTGCCTTCACTATCAGTATAATGTTCTCGAATCTTGACCTCATAAGACCAGTGAAAATGAACACAATTTGGAATAACGCGATTTGGATGGCCATCAACAACAACTCGGAGAACTCCTGATTTTGAAGGGCGTACTTGTCCGACGAGTTCTGGATTCCCGACTGCTACGGAGCGTACGAGACTGGTTGGTGTATCAGCCATCTGACGCTGCATCTTGTACTGAAAGTAGCCAAGCAGTGCCCAAATCAAACCAACACCAAGCACAATATATGGGATGTAGAAAAGATCTTCTCCCGAAGGAGTTTCATTGACTATGTAACCGGCTCCAATACAGGAGCCAATCACGAAAAGAAGCATCATTATTCCATAGGTTGAGATAGTTGCAGGCCGAGGTGTTCCAACTTTCACTGGATGTTCAGGCAGAGGAGTGCCATCACCATGTGGAAGATACTGATTTTCATTCCATGTGGTTGGCCCTGGAGCGGTTAGAATCCAATCACTTGGATCAGCAGTTGGAGTATAAGAGGTCCTACCCATCCACCATGAATCAATGGAGAAACCCTTCTCCAATGCTTCTTTTTCGAGATCTTCGGGTTGTGGAGCTGATTTACGAACCTTGTGAAGATCAGCCTCAAGAGAACCTGGTGAACTCATTCCAACGACGAGTAATCCAAACAGACAAATGACGGGGTTTACAACTACACCAACTAGAATCATGAGCATTCCAAGTACCCATACAATCCAATACTGCCATCGATATGGTAGTGTAAACTGGAAAAAACCTCTATCAAGGTCAAGATCATTGATGTTCATATGAATCCCTAGGTACACGGGTTTATGTTTCTAACCCATCATCCAACAAAATGACGAGTGGCTCAGCCGTTCTAATTGAACATCAAACAATGCCATTAAATCCAGTAAGAGTTTGATAGAGCCAGAAAAGGATAACCAAACACGTACCGATTCCAACCAATTCCCCGACTATCCTTCGATTCCCATTCGAAAATTTGTCATAAGACATGAGCGATAATCCAACCATCGAAACGATTGAACCTCCCAATGCGATCGGAATTAGAAACAATATTACAAGCCCATTGCCAGTGCCAAAGGCAATCATTGGAGCAAGCCCAAAGTAACTTAAAAAGATGAGTAAACCGATAACGAAACAGCGCTTGCCTGTAAAATACAGCTGAGTTTTGGGGTTGTAAGGAAGAGCGGTTTGAAATTCGTGCTCACAATTTGGGCAACGGATTAATGTAGCACTCTCTGGGCATCTGAGTTTGGTATCACATTCAGGACATGCTCCAAATATCATATCCATAAAAACCACTAATTGTTCCGTATTCTTTTCTCAAAAGCAATACAATCAATCAGTTTTCAACCCCATAATGAGGAGTCATCCATCATCGAATTGTTTACCATTAATGGGATTGCAACAAGTAAGCCGCAAATTGCATTACAGACCACCTGTCCACCGATTTGAGTACCGTAGTATAAGCTCTCACTCATGCCTGTGCCCTCCAAATCTACTGGAAATAGTGCTGTTTGAGCCAAGCCGAGGGTCATGGTCACAACAATGAGAATCCATGCGAGTTGTACTCCTCTCTTTTTCCGTTGGTTAATCTGGGTCCCGCAGATAATGAAACCAATACCAATAGCCAAGCTCACGAGTGAAAATGCAAGCAGCATCAAACCTGATCCTTCAGCGTCAAATTCAGATTCCAAAAGTGCTCCTCCAAAGACTCCCAGAAGTCCACCCAGGGAATTGATAGCCCCGTAAATGATGACGAAAATTCCAATCACTTGCGGAGCAGATGAAGGTTGTTGCATCAGGATCATTTGTTGTTGAGTACCATACATTTGTTGTGGAACTGTCATCGATTGAGTTTCTCCTGAAATCATAACCGACGGGATTGCTTCGTCCTGAGCAGATTCTATTTCGCCCCAGAAATCTTCTTTCTCTTCCATGTCTTGTCCTAGGCTTGGAGATTTATGAATCATCGGTCTTCTTCAAGAAGGTCAACCACTTGGCTTGATACGGAGGAGAGGTTATGACCAATGTGCTTGTAGTGTATAAGAAAAACTTCGAATCCATTCACGATGAAAGTCTTACACAACTCAAATCTATTCTTGAGGATATGACAACAACGCATCAACTCCGCATCGAGTTGAGAGCACGAGAACGGGTGCGCCGTGCTGATTTCATAGGCCGTGACCTCGTTATTGTTCTTGGAGGAGATGGTACACTTACGTCCATTTCTCACAATATTGACGAAAATACTCCAGTTATGGGCGTGAATTCTCATCCTGTAAGCAGTGACAAAAATGGAAGTGTGGGATTTTACATGGATTCTACCCTAGAAACCTTTGCAGAGGACTTTTCTGCTGCTCTCAATGGAAAAGCAATCGAAAACAATCTGCCTCGATTACGAGCGATTATTGATTCAACTTCGGGTAATAGGTACACCACCGATCCTGCAATGAATGAATTATTGATCGCAAATACGCATCAATACGCTCCAAGCAAATATTATCTCCGAAGAGGAGAGAAGAACACGAATCAGCAGAGCAGTGGTTTGATTTTCTCGACATGGCTTGGTCAAGGTGCTTGGTTTTCCCATAGTCTTGACATGCAAACCCTCGAAGAGATTAGAGCTTCAATCGATGATGATGAAGTCAATTCACATTACTTCGTTTTAGCAAGAGACCTTGATCATCAGCAACGAAAGGAAGAACGGTGGGCTTGGGTTGATTGGACCAAAGAGCCAACCCAAATCCTCAGTGACATGCATCGCGGCTATGTTGTACCTGATGGCTGGGATGAAGTTCATTTCAATCGTGGCGCATCTATTACAGTAGATTTGAATGCACCAAAACTTCGACTTCTGACTTTTCGTCAATCGATGAAAGAGCGACTTATTGAATCGATAGGGAAGTGATTCATTGGACCATGAACAACCTGTTCTTGGGGTCGACATCGGTGGTTCTTCAATCAAATTCTGTCTGGTTGATTCTAAGGAAATAGTCGCCCATACTACAATGGAATATGTAGATAGGAAAAATCCTAATTCGATCATCGAAATGATTGGTGAGATCATAACAAAATGGGAGCATAGAGGACATATTGGAATTGGTTTCCCTGGGATGGTTGAGAAAGGTATAATCATTGATGCACCTAATCTTGATACCGCATGGGAAGGCTATAATCTTCCAAGTCAACTCAAGGATGTTGTTTATGGAGATATTCTCATCATCAATGATGCTGATGCGGCTGCCTTAGCTATGAATAAGCAAACTAAAGGGTGGGAAAATGAGAATATTCTCTGCCTAACCCTAGGAACTGGTATTGGCTCAGCATGGCTTAGGCAGGGGGAATTAGAATCTGGAACTGAATATGGTAGAATCATTCATCCAGAACTCAACTGTTCCCTAGAACAATTTGCATCTGTTCGAACGATGAATAATGAAAATCTATCCATTGAAGATTGGGCAATACGCCTTTGTTCAATTCTTGAGTTTCTTGAAATAGAATTCAAGCCAGATCGGTTCATACTTAGTGGAGGTATAACCAATGATTCAAGTGAATGGTTGAGCATTATTGAGGGGAGAATGAATACTCCAATTACAATTTCAAAATTCGGTGATTTGACTGGATCAATTGGAGCAGCAAAACTCCATTCGGTGTAAAAAGTAAACCGTATAGGAAATAAAAAAGGTGGAGACTGGGGCTCTAGGAGCCCCAGCCTCGCTTTTCTTAGGAGGTGATCCATCTGCAGGTTCCCCTACAGATACCTTGTTACGACTTAACCCTCCTTGTCGAAGGTAGGCTCGAATACGCCATAAAGCGCAGCCTCACCCACCCCCAACTAAGATGGTTTGACGGGCGGTGTGTGCAAGGAGCAGGGGCATATTCACCGTGCTATATTGAAACACGATTACTACGGAATCCAGCTTCATGAGGGCGAGTTACAGCCCTCAATCCGAACTATGAACAGGTTTCGGGTTAGCGTGAATGCCTCTCGGCCTAGCATCCCATTGTCCTGTCCTTTGTAGCGCGCGTGTAGCCCAAGACATTCGGGGCATACTGACCTGTCGTTGCCCTCGCCTTCCTCTGGTTTCACACCAGCGGTCTCTCTATAGTGCGCCTGTTCCTGAGAACAGGGTAGCAAATAGAGATGAGGGTCTCGTTCGTTATCTGACTTAACAGAACGCTTTACAGTACGAACTGACGACGGCCATGCACCACCTCTCTAAAAATCCGATAAGCTCATTACGCTGATCTTCATCTAATAGTCGGCCTTGGTGAGTTTTCCGG
>DAKS01000006.1 GCA_002499195.1 Euryarchaeota archaeon UBA443 | reverse complement strand
TAATCCCTCAGGTAGGATGTATGACGAATTCCCACAAAACCCTACTCAATGGGAGGATGGGGATGATGATGGTTTAGGTGATAATCAATCAGGAACTGATGCGGATCCATATCTAAATGATTATGATAATGATGGATACAACGATACTATCGACATTCTTCCACGTCTATATTCACCAGGTGACATGGATAATGATGGTTGTTTGGATGATGAAGATGAGTTTTGGGATTATGCTCTAGAATGCAAAGATACAGACGGTGATGGAACAGGCGATAATTCTGATGCTGATGATGATAATGATGGATGGACCGATGCTGATGAAATCAGAGCTGGTACAAATCCACTTGGAGCTTCTTCCCAACCTGTAGATAGTTTTGAGATTCAAATTGGAAATATTGGATTAGGTGCCTGGGATTTGATTGGTATATTCGGTGGAGTACCTATTTTCACATGGTTGTTATTTGGATTTGTAACTAGAAACTCGCGTTGTGCTAAGTATGAACTTGAACTTGAAAAAGCTGAATCTAGAAACGAATTGGAACAGGTTGCATTACGTTGGGAATACAGTTTGATGTTGAGGTTACTAGGGCCTCATCAGGGAATACGCTTAGAAAGAATCAGAGCTGAACTTGACGACAAATTTGAAATTGCTGAGAAGTTAATGATCAGTGAACCATTTGATCCAACGACCGATGTAGACCATACTCCACTGGTAGAAGAAGAAGAGAAAGAAGCGATTAGACTTAAACAACCTCCTGATGATGTTGACCCAGATCAAATTGATGACAATGGGTATGGTTGGTTAGAATATGAAGGTAAAAATTGGTATCGAAAGGAAGGAGAATCCAAGTGGTCTATCTATGAAAAATAGTAACTTTACAATCAGTTCGGATTGAATAGTGAAACAGTATTACGGTTGTCGTATAATGTCAAAAACCACGTCAACATTCATAACGGTGAGAATTTTTGGTAAACATGTTCCAAGACTGTGGGGGTCGTTCAGCATTGCTGATGGAATGGATGTGGGGACATGTCAGAATTGAAAATACGAATTGAAACAGAGGAGTTCATTTACGAAGAGTACTTTGAAGCTTGATCACCAGCGACGAGGATAGACGTCGTCGTTCATCAGTACTGCTGATGGTCGAGCGATTTCACCCTTTTCCATTTTGGTGATGCTATCACTATCAGTGTTCACTTTGACGAAGCAAACCGCTTCGCCTTTGATGCTTGTAACGAGAACGTTTTGGCCAGAGGTTAGATCGTCTGGTATCGAAACAAGTCCTGGGCGCAGCAAAGGTGCTCCATGTGCTAGTGCTGCAACAGCACTATCTTTGACAACGATACGAGGTAATCCTGCAAGGAGTTTCTCGGTCGGATGAAGCATTCTCGACAATGCTTCTCCATCATTACATTCCTTCCAAAGCCAGATCGCATCAGCAATTTCGTGTAGTTCAACGCAATCGTCGAGTTTGAATCGACCTGAGTCTTCTCGGCGTAGTTCCTTGAGTTCTACAGATTGGTCGAGAAGAAGCCCCATGTCTCGTGCCATTGTACGGATGTATGTTCCTGCTTCACATCGGATTCTTGCAACGATGTGTTTTGATGATTGATCAATAAGAGAAAAGTTATGGATTTTTCGAGTTCGAACTTGTACACGTACTGCAGAAATCTCCGGAGGAACGTTGTAGATTCGTCCAGTAAGTTGTTCCATAACATCATTCAACGTTGCTTCTTCGACTTCATTTTTGAATCGAAATACTGCAATGTAGGTCTTGTTATGTTCAAGAATCTGTTTTGTTAAGCGCATTGCTTTGCCAGCCATGAGTGGAAGCACTCCTGTTGCAAATGGGTCAAGTGTACCTCCATGGCCAAGACGTGGTAATTCGAGCATATCACGAACCCAGGCTGCGACTTGATGTGATGTTGGACCCGCTCCCTTATCGAGAAGAAAGAATCCAGACTCGAGACGTTGTTCAATTGTCTTTTGATCTGGGTAGTTGCCAATGGCATCGTCAGTTTTAGCATCTTCATCGAGAATTATGATGCCAGTCACTTCGATTCCTCCACTATTTTGAGAGCCCGGGCCAGCACTTCTTGAGGGTTTAGGCTGCTCGCGTCGATAATGTGCGTGTATGGTTCCTCCTGTTCAGGAAGAAGATCATACAATTCAAGAAATCGCTGTGCATCAACATCAGCTCGCTTTTTGCTCTCCTCGATGATGGCTTCTATCGTTCCACCTTCACGTGCTTGAACACGACCTGCTCGCTCGTTTTCATTAACTTCAAGCCAAATGCGCGGGATGTTTAGATCAAGTTTGTAAGCCCACCATCCTGCTAATCGGCTCTCGATGATGGATGGGGCGTTTTCATCATCTCTGAGCATTTCTTTTTTGAGAAGTGCATCAAGTTCTCGATCAACATCAAGATTATCTTTACACAATTGGCCAAAGTCTGCAAGACTCATGTTACGTCTCTTTGCTTCTTGACGGAACAATTCCCCTCCATTTAGAGAGGACCAATCTTTCGCCTCGCTTAGGAGTTGGACAAGGGTACTTGTTCCGCTCCCTGGATGACCAGAGATGGTGATATGGGCCATTGTTCACACCCATTCGTGATAACACACGTTACAACGTAGGCTTCGAGGTCCTTTCCGTTGAACATCGTCGCTCATACATTCAGGACATTCCTCAGTACTTTCCTGAACCTTTTCCACGACCTTTTTGGGACTTTCATTAACCGATGATTTCGCTTGCTTTTTAGGACCGTTCTTTCGAGATCGCTTCCTTCTTTGTTTTGCTTGCTTCGATTTTGCACCATCATCGCTAACGACTAGGTGTAGCAAAGGCTCACTCAACTTTTCATTGGCGAGAACGACAGGATGGTTTCGATAGCGTATCAATTTGATATGTCGATCGACTATTCTTCCAAGTGGTGCACTCATGCAAATATATGCACAAATCCATGCTGGGAAGAACAAAAATTTGTCATCGATAAGATGCCATCGAGGAGCCCATGGAAGCGAGACATAGTCCACTCGGAAGGATTCGACAGCAGTTGTTAGCCACGCAAAGATACCGATAATGAATATCATCGTGAACATCATTGGCCGCATAGCACCCATCTGAACTTTCAACTGTTCAGGCATCATTTGTTCACGTAGTGTGTTGGCCTTTTCCATAAGAATCGGATCTCGATTCATCCGTCCATCATTCATCATTTTCCTGACTTGTGATTGGCGGTGCCCGATATGTGCTTGTTTAATTGGGTCTGCAAAGAAATTCCGCAGAACAGTGTTCAGTGTCATCGAGAACGTTCCAAGGATGAGTACTGTCAAGACGAAAAACTCTGTTTCTGGAAGAACAGGTGCCAAAATCGGGTCTGCCATATTGCCAAGTGCATTACGAATATTTGGATTGATGATGAGGAATGTCATCAGAATCATGATCAACAACATGGTCATCATAGAACCGTTTGGGGGCGGTGGTGGAGGTGCCGCACGATTCGCCATGGAAGCCCTGTGCTGCATGAAGGTCATGAAGGTTGGTCTTCCGTTGGATTCAAACGAGAGTATGTTTTCCTCTATGACATGCGCCGCAAAGAACCTCTAGATGTCAAAAAAATCTGGGAACATCCCGTGCCAATGCCAATGCCTGGGAGGCCTGTTTGTTGCACAGAGGCAGAAGCTCTAGATCAGCTAGAAAGGATTGGGTTCAGTGAACGTATGTTTTTGTGGACAGATGACGAGAGAAGGACCATTTCAGATTGGGGTTTCCTTGCCAGTGTTCGACAAGGAGTTCCTCCGATTGGAATTGAAGCCGAGCTCAATGCTTGGTTAACTCAGTATCCTACAGCATGGCTTGCTGTTGATTTACGGGATGGCGTCATCCCTCCCTCAACACAGACTCCACTCAATACATTGCTTGAGAATACGAAACGTAACGTTCTGATCATTGTCAGTAGTTCCTCAAATCATGAGGAATGGCCACAATGGAAGTTGCCTTTCTGATCAAATGAAAGTGAATCCACAAGCAGGACAGGTCATTACTGTCGCACCAACTGAAGTGTCACAGATTGGACAATCCTTTGATTCAGACGATTCTTCTGCAGCTTCCTCGCTTACTTCTTCTTCAGCCTCAGCTTCTTCAGCAGCCTCGGACTCTTCAGCAGCCTCGGACTCTTCAGCTTCTTCGTCACTTTCAGCGGTGAAAGCCTTAGCAGCCTCTACAAATTCCGCCTTCTTGAGGTAGCCATTGTCATCAAGATCGAAGTTCATCGAGTGGGCAAGGAAAGCATCTCGGTCGGTGATGCCATATTCATCCATGACTCGGAGCATAATGTCCTCTCGGAATCTAATTTCAGGAGCTGCTTCTTGGACTTCTTCTTCTGAATCCTCTTCAGCAACTTCTTCTGCTGCTTCAGCGGTTTCGTCCGCAGTCTCTTCAACATCATCACTTGCATCATCTTCAGTTTCAAGTTCATCACCGAAGTGTGCGCCATGGAATCGATTGAGTGCTTCAGCATCGATTTCACCTTCGCCCTTGATCTCGAAGGAAACATCTAGGCGTTCGCCTTTAGCAACGACTGGTACTTTCCAAGTGATTTGTACACCTTCTTCAGTCTCATTCGTTGACATATCAACATCGCTTCGCTTGTCTCCACCGGCACCACGGATGTGCCAATCTTTGATTTCAAAGTTCGATGGGATGACATCACGGATGAAGACATCTTGCAGAGCTGTATCTCCATTGTTCTCAAACAGGATAAGAACTTCGTAACGACCCTTTCCACCCATTGGGATGGCTTGCTTTCCAGCGGAGAAGTTTCGACGCAGGTGGCTAACACGAACTGTTGGAGATTCTGGAGCATCACGAACACAGACAGGTCCAAATTGTTCGGAACTGAATTGGAAACGTGCAGGCGCATCAATGCGCTCATTTGCAGGGGATGGATCAGGCGCATTTAGTTTATATGAGACTTCCATTGTCTTGCCTGGCTTCAATCCGATTGGACCCTTTGTTCCTACGGTGAGTGTCATAGTGTGACCATCACCATCAGGGGAACGGTGTTCCTTTTCGAGGGTGATTCCAGCAGAAAGTTCACCCTTCCATTGGTCTTCATTCAATTCCTTTCCGTTTACCGAAATGGTCATTTCATCCATGTCAGGGGCATCGAAAATACCAGGGATATCGTCAGTGATTCGCATCAGATTGATTACTGCAGAACCTGTATTCTTGACAACCATGTTTGCATTAACACCTTGCTGACGGAATGATCGAAGCGTATCGGTTGAATAGGTCTTAGAAATATCAGCGTCAACAACAGTGAATGTGCTTTCTTCGAGTTTCAATGTTCCTTCAGTCTTACGGGTTGCTCTCGGTAGAACGGTGTAAGAAAGGTCGTAAGTGAAGTCAGGTTCAGCGGTAGCCATAACCGTTCGTTCGTCACTTTCCCATTTGCCTTGAGGATGAACATCTCCTTGGACATCATTAACATCGAAGAGAAGATCATCACTACCCTTCATTCGAACTTGCAATTTAACGAGATCTACTGCGAAGGAGGAGCGGTTTTCGAAGATGGTTTGGCAAATCCAATTATCCGGTCTCTCGTCTTCACGAACTCGCATGTATGTAAATCCACGGCAGAACGCATCCAAGTCTCGGAAGGCAAGATTGGATAGAGTTGAATCCGCTTCATAGGTTGCTTTGGAGATACCAGCCTTGATAGTTTTAGTTGCTGTAACAAGAATTTCACCTTCGATAGATAGGGTCTGCTTTTCACCTGAATTCAATGTTCCAACTTCCCATGAAAGCGTTCCAGATTCAATGGTTGAAGCCCCAGTGTGGTTGAAGGAAATACAATCTGGAATGTTTCTTGTAACGTTCACGTTGTTTAATTGAACACCTGAAACGTTCTCGACCTCAAGCATGAGTGCAACATTTCCAGATTCTTCGGATAATGCGATACTCAGGGAACGCTCGTTGTCACGTGCTGGATTTGTGTCGAGTGATTCACGAAGAATCAACATTTGTGCATCTGAAACTGAGTATTTCTTGACATAGTTCTTACCAGCCTCAAGTTCGTCAACCGAGATTTGGTCTCCGCCAATATCGGTCGAATCAGCGTTGTCGAGAAGAACGTCAATGTCGTAAATTCGATCTTCAGAAGATGGATTGTTAACGGTTAGTGTACCCTGGATCTTTTGCTTGACAACGGTTCCATCACTGGAAAGTGTCGCAGTTTCAATTTCGTGAAGTGTTCCTTCAAGTTTGTCGCCAGGAACTTCATCAACCTCAGCACTTGAGCGTATTGTTGCTCCAGCAATTTCACCGACTTGGACCGCATTTTCGCCGGCAGGCATCAATGGGTCTGCCGAAGGTTCAGCAGGAGATAGAGGGTCCAGAAGTGAATCCTCGGATGAACTCTCTTCAGCAGTTTCTTCAGATGCTTCTGCAGTAGAATCCTCTTCAGGTGGGGAAAGCGGAGAGAGTAGGTCCATGCCTAACGGCGGAGCAGGATCCTCATCGGCTACTGGCTCGTCAGGAGTTGACAAAGGCGTTAGGAGATCTAGACCTGGAGGTGCTGCTGGAGCCTCTTCAGTTTGAGCTTCAGGTTCAGCAGGTGTTAGTAGGTCGAGTCCTGGTGGTGACTCAGGCATTGGTGGCATCTCAGGAGGAGCTGGTGGTGCTTCAGGCATTGGTGGCAT
>DAKS01000007.1:17467-65006 GCA_002499195.1 Euryarchaeota archaeon UBA443 | reverse complement strand
AAACATCCCGAGAGAATGGAAGGGAGAAGAAAAATCATCACCAAATAGATGCTTCGCATTGGTCCCTCCGTCTCAAATCCGACATAAGACGCTTTTCGCCTTATGCTGATTCTTCTGAATCGCGTGTTTCCAGTTCTGCACGGACTTCATCCATATCCAAATCTTGGAGTTTTGTAATCAAATCTTTCAACGCCTCTTCAGGAAGAGCACCGGGTTGCATAAAGACGCCAATACCTTCCTTGAATGCAATCGTTGTTGGGATTGAGCGGATTCCAAAGGATCCTGCTAGAGCTTGCTCGACCTCTGTATCGACCTTTGCAAAAACAACGTCTGGAAATTCTTCGGAGACTCGTTCAAACACTGGTGCATAGGCTCTACATGGACCACACCATTCAGCCCAAAAGTCAATGATAACCAGATTGTTTTCCTCAATAATTTCATTGAAGGAGGACTCGCGCATTTCCACTGTTGTCATATCGGGCCCTATGGGTCACAGTATATGTGCTCATGCATTTCATCTAAGTTGTCAATCGACGGGTTGATGTGCTCAATGGCCGAGGCAAGGTCATGGGCAGACTGTCTTCAATCGTCACGTGTTTTCTTCTTCTCGGCGTTCTTGCAGTGCCTCAGGGGCTGTCTGAAGATACATCCAGTGACGATGGAACACAATCTTCAATTATCATCTCCGAAATTCTCGTCTCACCGAACGGTATGAAAAACAACGAAACCTGTTCAAATTGTTACAATGCCGTAGATTGGAACGGTGATGGAGAGTACGGGTCAAACTCAGATCAATTCATTGAACTCCACAATCCTACATCACATGAGGTCAATGTCTCCAACTGGGTCTTGGATGACATAGCAGACGGAGGAAGTGCACCGTGCCAGATTGCTAGAGATACAATAATCCCTGCGAATGGATATATTTCGATATTCAGAAACGCGTCACGCATCGAACTGGATTACTTTGATGGCGACAGTGTCTCATTAACTGATGATAGTGGAACGCTCATTCACGAGATTGCATATCCTGGTGAAGGCATATTCTATGGCAATTCATACATTACGCTCGAAGATGGAAGTTTGGGAAGTACCACTCCTCCCACTCCGGGTTTTGCCCTTGGTGAATCGTACTCGGCTGCCCAGAACATGGTCGGTTGCTTCGGTATCAGTGATGGAGGTTTTGTTGAATCCATGCTTCTCAAAGGACGCGTTGTGACCATGAACAGTGCCTCAGATGTCATCAATGATGGATATGTATTGGTTCGTGACGGTAAGATTGCAGCCGTCTGGGGTGGCGAAAATATTCCTCAAAATGTTGACCTTACAGGCGTTCCTGTAGTCGAGACAAACGGTACCATCTATCCGGGATTAATCGATACACACAACCACATGCACTACAATCATATTCCTTTGTGGGACTTTGATGTTCACACATCTTCAAAATCTGAAGAGGGAGGATATTCAAATCGGAATCAGTGGAAGAATAATCCCAATTACAAGCGAGATATCTCATGGATGAAGACCTTCGTTCAAACATCATCGATGTGGAATATGGCAGATCAACAGATGAAGTATGCTGAAGTAATGGCCGTTGCAGGAGGGGTAACTTCGGTTCAAGGATCACCTTCCAGCAACACCGATGCTTGGGATAGCATGCTATCGAGGAACATTGAGTTGTACAATTTTGGTGGCGATGGAAGGCATACGAAAGTCACGACTCTTGAGTCCGATTATACTGGCAACCATATCATATCTGGAAATGCAAGCAGTAGTTTGAACGCTTGGTATCTCCATCTCTCTGAAGGTGTCGATGAGGAAAGTCGTGCTGAGTTCGATGTTCTCGTCCAAAACAACCTCCTTGTTGGTGAACTGGTTGTTATCCATGGCACCGCTTTGACCTCTACAGAATTCCAGAAAATGGGTCAAGTTGGCGCTGATCTCGTTTGGTCACCACTCTCAAATCTTCTTCTCTACGGAAATACCACCGATGTTGTAGCTGCTGATCAAGCAGGTGTACGAATTTCTCTTGCACCGGATTGGGGCCCCAGCGGTTCAAAGAATGCGCTCCATGAATTGAAAATCGCTGATATGTGGAATATGAATAATCTCAATTCGTATTTCTCTGATTACGAACTTGCTACAATGGTAACCAAGAATCCTGCCCTTGCAAGCAATTGGGGTGATTTCGTCGGCACCATCAATGCAGGATTGTATGCTGATCTCGTTGTCATAGACACCTTCCATCAGGATCCTTATCGAAATCTAATCGAAGCCATAGATGCGGATGTTCGGCTTACTGTTGTGAACGGACAGCCTGTGTTTGGCGATGTCGATCTTATGTCTGAACTGAAAGGTGATGATTGGGAATTGGTCGAGGGGCCCGGTTTCGATAAGGCGGTCGATGTAACCGACCGTTCGATTACAGAAGGTACACAATCGTGGGCCAGCATTCTCGCGGGCATGGAAATGGCGATGGAGCTCAACCCTGACGATATTGCATCCACTTGGTCGTCGAGCACGGACAGTTATTCGTCCATGCAAGGTAACGTCCTCAACAATATTTTCACCACTGGAGATACTCGTCACTTCGGAATCATTACAGATTCTATGCATGCAAACACACATATCGATTTGATTCAACTGGAAGAGTACTATGACATACCGATGGAAAACGGAGATCGTACTGGCGTCAATGTTGTTCTTGAACCACAAAACAATACGGGTGGTTCGACGATAGACCCTGTTGATGATACTCCAATAGATGATACAAACGAAGACAATGAAACGGATACAAATGGAGATTCTGGAAGAGATTCAGAGTGCCCTCCAAACTGCATCCTTGGTGAAGATGTTGAAGATACGTCTGCTGAAGAATCTTCATTCTTTGGACCTAAATCACTGCTTGTCATCATTGTTATCATACTCCTTCTCGCTGTAGGATTGCTTACACGAGCAGGCGATGAAGACGAAGAAATGGGTGCTGAACAAACGGTCATTATCGAAAAAGAATGGCAGGATGAAAAGAAACAATTCGTTCCTGAACTACCTCCACTTGCTCCTCCTCCTGTAGCGGAAGAAGAGTGATTATTTCAGTTCCCAAACTGGTCCATCCGCAGTATCGGTAACGACGACTCCGAGTTCGTTGAGTTGATCTCGAATGGAGTCTGCACGCGGCCAATCTTTGTTGGCTCGTGCATCGCTTCGCTCGACGAGTAAAGCCTCAACCTGATCTGCAACCTCTGCTTTTCGTGGGTCTTCGACCGGTTCTGCTAGGAGAATATCTGGCGATGGTAGAATGCCTAGAATATCACCTGCGGTCTCCTCAAGCCATTCCTTTGCATACGTTCCAATTGCACGCTTGTCTCCATCATCGGTTCCTAAAGTCATCAACTGTTGTAATTGCTTAGTAGCAGCGAGCACCTTTGCTACTGCTTCTCGACTGTTAAAATCATCATCCATAGCCTGAGCGAAACCTTCGGCAAGTCGCTCCAGCAAACCGAGTGTCTTTGTCAACGGGTCTGAACTCTCCATATCCGGAGTTGGCAGAGCATGTTGACGTCCTCCAGTCGACATTCTCAATGCGGACTCATAAACTTGAAGAATACGATTATGATTACGTTGAGCATCATTGAGAAGTTGTTCATTCATATCGATCGGTGAACGATAATGAGCGTTGACTAAAGCAAGACGAAGAACTAGTGGATCTACCTTCTGAACAATGTCACGAATTGTCCAAAAATTGCCGAGTGATTTACTCATCTTTTCTCCATCGATGTTAACAAAGCCATTGTGCAACCAATAACCTGCAAGAGGAGCATGTCCTGTATGACACTCACTTTGGAATATTTCAGCTTCATGATGTGGAAATCGAAGATCGTGTCCGCCTCCGTGAATATCGAAGGACGTCCCAAAGTGATCTAGGCTCATCGCACTGCATTCAATATGCCAACCAGGACGGCCGTCACCCCAAGGCGAAGGCCATGTTGGCTCACCTGGTTTGGCCTGTTTCCAAAGAGCGAAGTCTTTGTGATCACGTTTTCCGCCACCTGTTTCGTTGACTCGCCCACCTGCGCCTTGTCGGACAGCATCGATAGATTGGCCAGTCAATTGTCCATACTTTTCAGGTGCTGAATCGACGTGGAAGTAAACACCATCATCTGCGACATAAGCATGATTCTTCTCGATCAAATCCTCAATGATGTGAATCATTGATTCGACATATTCTGTACAACGAGGGTAGTGATCTGCACGAAGGATGTTCAATACATCCATATCTTCGTAGTACGTCTTGATATTTCGGTCAACAATATCTCTCCAGTCCTCACCAGATTCAATCGAACGAATGATGATTTTATCATCAATATCGGTGAAATTTTGCACATAATCAACATCGTAACCTGATGCCTCTAGCCAACGATGAATCAAATCGAACGCGATATAACATCGAGCGTGCCCGAGGTGACAATGGTCGTAAACCGTCACTCCACAGACGTACATCGAGACTCTTCCTGGAGATTGGGTCGTGAAATCAACCTTCTCGCGTCGGCGTGTGTCGTGCACTCGTAATGGCATGTGAACATCCCCTCGGTGTCGTCACTCTCACTTGAAGATTGATACGTGAAAGGTGTGAGGACGTATTGATGACGGGGTTAGACATCAATCGCCCGGAAGGGATTCGGTTCTCATCACATGTTCTCCGCGACATACATCTTGTCAAATTAGCATGGATGGTTCCCCTGTGCTCTATTTTAGGCGCTGTAACGATTCATTTACTCCTAGGGAACTATCGAGACATCCCTTTCTTCATATCGGAAGCGGATTACCCTGGTATTGAACGGGTTATATTCACAGTAGGTCTCTTTGCATCAGCCGGATTGCAGTGTTTGCTAGCACTTCGATTATATGTTTTGTTTAAGCAAAAAGCAAGACCCAAAATTCTCCTTATTGCAACGATAATTGGGGTAGCTAGTTCAATCCATTTAGCAGTACTTTCATTCGCCGACATGTACGATCATCTTTCGATCCATGTCTACACTTCTCTTGTCGTGTTTCATGGTGGTGTTATGTGGGCAGTACTCGCTCACTTCTCACTACCAAATCCTCATCCAAAAGGACGTAAACTTCGATTAGTATCCTTAGCAACAGCGCTTATATCGCTCATTGTAATGACGATCTCAATTGGAAGAGGAATCGAGCAACGTAGGAACGAACTTTCTGTTCAACCGGATATGATTCCATTGGACGAACTTCAGCCATGGATTGACGTTGCTGCTCCCGCGGAATTCATTCTTTTCTTCTCATTGCTTGGATGCCTTGCTTCATTCACATGGGACATTATAGGACAAGCTGGCCAATCCGATGAGGAATGAGCGTTGAATGCTCAGATTCAAGCCGCTTTCGCTTCTTCGATTTTCACATCATTGGCTTTGATCTGTTCCCAAACCAATTCAGCAATATCTTTGACATCCATTTCTGAATCGATTGCAGACAAACCGTCCGTGACCATAGTTGAACAGAACGGGCATCCAACTGCAACGGTATCCGCTCCTGTAGAAGCAAGTTCTTTTGCGCGAATGATATTCACTCGATCATTACCCTCAGTGACATGTTCTTCCATCCACATCTGAGCGCCTCCTGCGCCACAACAGAACGAACCACGTCCGTGGCGCTCGGTTTCGACATCGACACCACCAATGGCATCTCGAGGGGCATCGTATTCACCACCGATGCGGCCAAGATAACATGGGTCGTGATAGGTTACAGAACCATCGTGTTCCGGTTGAGGTAATTTGCCTTCATGTTGCAGATGAGAAATCAACTGAGAGTGATGCATCACCTCAATATCCTCGCCTCCATAGTCCTTGTACTCCTTTCCAAGTGTGTGGAAACAATGCGGACAGGATGCAACGACCTTCTTGACTCCAAGTTCATTGAAGGTCTCCAAATTCGTTTCAGCTAGCATCTGGAACAAGTATTCGTTTCCAGCCCGACGAGCAGCATCACCACTACAACCCTCTTGCATACCAAGAATACCAACATCAAGTCCCGCTTCTTTCATGATGGAAATAGTGTCTCGAGCGACCTTTTTATTGCGCTCATCAAAAGAAGCGGCGCAACCTGCGAAATAGATGTACTCGGCTGGTTCAGCAACCTTCACATCAAGATCTGCTGCCCAATCTCCACGCTCGTGAGAAGGCAATCCGTATGGATTTGAATCGGATTCCAAATTCTCAATGGTTGCCATGAGAGGCATGATCGTATCTTCAACCGCCTCATCGAATTCCATTCGCTCCATCATAAGATGGCGGCGAGCATCGGTCAATTTTGGAACGTGTTCAATGTTGACTGGACAAACATCAACACAGGCGTGACAGGTGGTGCAAGCCCAGATCGACTCCTCACCAAAGCGAGCGATGATATCCTCTTCGGGTGTTTCTCCAGCGAAAAGTTGTGAAGCATGGTCGTTGGCATAGTTTCGCACATCGTGAACGATTTGCATCGGATTGAGCGCCTTTCCACTAGCATAAGCAGGACAGACATCTTGACATCGTGCACATGATGTGCAAGCCCATCCATCGATGAGGCTTCTCCACGAGAGTTGGGTATAGTTTGCAGCTCCAAAAGATTCGATATCGAGTTCTTCCAAAGATACTGCTGAACCGCTTTCATCGGTTGCAAGTGGTCGCATCTTTGCCATAGGCTCTGTATCGAAGAATGCAACAT
This sequence comes from Euryarchaeota archaeon UBA443, assembly GCA_002499195.1. GTDB lineage: Archaea > Thermoplasmatota > Poseidoniia > Poseidoniales > Poseidoniaceae > MGIIa-L2. Next base: position 58,280 of record DAKS01000007.1, on the reverse strand, counting down.
TTGGTAGTGCCATGACCAAGTGCATGTGCTTCGAAAGAGGAATTAGGAACAAGAAGGTGCAGATTGCAACCATGTGTGCCCAGTAAGCGGCATTGATGACCTCCTGGGACGGAGCGAAGGTATCAGCGACCCATGCGCCTATCATTTCCCATGTAGGATGGGGGTTTTCGCCAGCCTCGACGATGTATGAAGTAGTGCAAATGGTCATGATGAGGAGAAGAATAACATTTCCCTCAAGTTGCGATTTTCCTTTCAATTTCTCAGGCGTGAATAACACCCGACGATTCAATGCAAGGAAACAACCGATCAATGCGCTTGTATAACCAAGTTCGACCATTCCATTCCATATTCCATTCAATGCCTCTGGAAGAATGTGCTCACTAAATCGGTTCGCTGTAGCAAGGTCAAGCATATCGGATGAAAGCATAAGGAAACCCCAAAACATCAGAACGTGCATTGTTCCAGCAACTTTGTCTTCCAAAACTTTTCGTTGTCCAAGCCAAACCGTGAGGGTTTCTTTCATTCGCTTACCCCAGGAATCAAAACGCTTGTCGGGAGCGCCGAGAAGAACCAAACGAGTCGCTTTTTGGACCTGATAAGCGAAGAACGCAATCGAGATTCCACCAAGAACAAGAAGCAGGTAATACCCCTTGATTCCTGCATAGGTAATGTCGAGTGGATGTTCCATCATGAATCCATCCAAGCGCATTCAATCCTTCAACCCAACGATGAAATCAATACCAATCCTAATGGTTGAGATAGGTCTCCAAGGAACATGGTCAAGACCAGTGCTCCAGGAAAGTGTATTCTTTTCGGAGAACATGCTGTTGTCTATGGCCAACCTGCTCTGGCATGTAGCATCAATCAGCGTATGACCGTTGAAATCGAAAAAGAAGAAACGTTTGATTCTTGGCGACTCGATGGTCGAACGTTCAAACCAAAGAAGCATCCGCACATAGAATACATTCGTAAGCATCTTCCACCTCTCGACGATCAACCACTTCATATCCGTATTCGAGGAACAATTCCAAAGGCATCAGGCCTTGGCTCATCAGCAGCACTATCGGTTGCCCTTTGTGGTGCACTTCAACAGATTCGGGAAGAGTCGATCGATTTGCTTCAAGTTAGTTCAATATCCCATCACGCTGAAGCCGAAGCACAGGGCGGTCGTGCAAGTCCCATGGATACTGCAACAAGTTCCTTCGGAGGTTTTGTTGTTCTCTCTGACACCATAGAAGAGAATCTTGACTTCATTGAAACTAGGACAATGGAAGTGAATGGTCAAACTCGACAATGGCATTTGCACACCTTCGATGCAAATATACCTGAAGGAGTATCTCTTGTTGTAGGCAATACCGGCGTACATGGTTCGACTTCAGCCATGGTTAATCAAGTTGCAAACCTCATCCGAGAAAATCCAGAACGTAAGATAGAACTCGAAACCATAGGTGCAATTGCACGAAGAGGAATTCAATCTTTACAAGAAGGAGATATGGAAGCAGTAGGACAAGCCATGAGTGAAAATCACATGGTTCTAAGGTCGCTTGGTGTTTCATCACCAGAAATTGAGCGTCTCATTCGTGCTGCAGCACCTTCGAGCCTTGGAGTAAAATTGACCGGTGCAGGAGGCGGAGGTTGCATGATTGCCTTGACGAGAAATCCAGAACAAACCGTTGGAGCTATAGAAATGGAGGGTGGTCGAGCGTTTATCACTCACTTTAATGAAGAAGGTTTGCGAATTGAGCATATAATATAGGCACCTATACTGAAAGGATTTCAATACGGTAGATAGCCTCTCTTTTATATATGCGAGGGAAAAGCCGTAACCCATGACCACCGATGAAGAGCGTTTGACTGTCGTCAATGTAGTAGCCAGTACCCGTGTAGCCGAAGAACTAGACCTCCCAGATATTGCAATTCAACTCAATTGCGAGTATGAACCTGAACAATTCCCTGGTGTCGTTTACCGAGTTACTGACCCTAAATTGGCTATTCTTATGTTCCGTTCCGGACGTGCTGTCTGCACCGGTGGAAAAGACGAAGACAACATCCACACAGGTATTGATCGAATGATCAAGGATCTGCGTGCTGCAGGAATCACCACTTGGGACCTCAAGGACGTTGAAATTGAAGTCCAAAACATGGTTGCAACCTACGCTCTTCACTACCCTGAAGATTACGATGGAAAGGACAAATTTACTGGAGCACCTCAAGCAGGTGAACCACGTAAGTTGAATCTTAACAACCTCACATTCCACCTACCATTCGACAAGGTTGAATACGAGCCTGAGCAATTCCCTGGACTTATCTATCGCCTCGATTATCCAAAGGTTGTCTGCTTGATTTTCGGCAGTGGTAAGATGGTCATTACCGGTGCTCGACACAAGGACGAAATTTTGGAAGCAGTTGAGATCATCAAGGACGAACTTGCTGACCTCCTCTGATACCTTCGTCGCATCTTTCATGTGCAAGAACATCTAAGCGCAGTCATGGGCGGAACGCTCAAGTCACGTGTCTTGGCCTTGCTCATGCTCGGTTTACTGATTGGCTTTAGCCAATCACCATTCATGACACAACATGTCCAACTCGTTGAAGAGCAAGAGGTTCATCGAAGTGGAACCGATCCTGGAGTGACCGACCTACCAGCATGGAGAATTGGCGACAAATGGATTTATTCTGGAACCTTTGATCCTTCGATTTTGATTTCGGATACCGGTGTTTCCGCAACAGTTGGTGAAATTCGAGGTGATTCGACAGCTGAAGTAACAGACATCCTTGAACTCCAATTCGACAATCGGACAGAATGGGTCTACAAACTTCGAATGACGGCAGACTTTGACAAAAGCGGCGTCGAACTCGATGGATATACAGGAAACGCTGAAATTCAATTCACTCAAACTGAATACTTACGAGTGAGTGATTTTGCTACCGTGAAAAATGATCTCGATTTGTACATCAAGTTCATTCCATATGGAATCAGTTCTTTGACCCAAATTCTTGGCGATATCACAATCACCAACGAATACAGTCCTGCTACGGAAGCATATGACTTCCCACTTCGATATGGAGAACGTTGGACCTCCCTGACTACGTCATCTTCTACATGGTCTGGACAAAGTGATTACATCACACCATTCCCTCCTCCTGAAACAGATACAAACACTACAACTTGGGAAGTCACCGACGTTGGACAGCCACGTAACTCAATTGGAGCCGGAATCGCCTACAGTGGCTGTGACGCCTCATACGAACTCACTTCATGGAATTCAGATGGTGTATCGACAGGATACCGTTGGTACTGCCCTGCTGTCAATAATTATGCTTGGAGGCACGCTGAGGAAGACGTTGGGCTCACGATTGATTTCCGTTTGAAGCAATACATACCGGTTGGAGCGACTGGTTCCGAGAGTAATAGCGATCCTGGAACCCGGCCAACGTGTGTAGATGTCGCTCCAGAGCGTGCACTTACTGCACTCGATTCGCCAATGGATGTCTGGGTACATCTTCATCCGTCTTGTTTTGGAACAATCGATAGTGTTGGTATTGAAGTGGCCTATGATGGAACCTCAACTACGGTCTACACCGCATCAAATGGTTCAGCAAGCACCACCATCGACTCAGGAAACAATATCGATTATTCTGCTACAAATACAGACTGGGCAAGCCATGGCATAATGGCAAAGGCTGGAAATTACGTCGGAGCATCAACCATTACTCTCGATGAATATCTAGTTGGATTGGACCTCATTGCGGACGAAGAACGTGCGGTTGTCATTCGAAACCGCAGTGGCATAGTCAGTGCTGTTAGTTCCTTATCGGGCTACAATGTACTCCCAGGTGATGAGTTAACTATCGAAGTTGCAGTCGTCAACAAAGGTATTACTCCCTCTATTCAAACGGATTTGAGAATCTATCATCCAGATGGTTCAATCTTCGACCTAGTACTTCCTTCACTTGCGACATACGAATCCCATAAAGTGGATTTCACTTGGACGGTTCCTGCTGATGCTTCGATTGGATTGATTCCGATACGATGGGAAGCAGATCCATTGCAAGTTAATACTGCAGATGCAGATTCGGACAACGATCTTGGTGAGATTGAATTATTCGTTGGCCGACTACCCACAGCGATTCTTGAGCCAATTGAAGTCTACACCAATGTTGAGACAATGATCAACGCCTCAGGAAGTTTTGATGAAGATGGAGGAAACGTCTCGTGTCTATTCAACATCCCTTGGTATGACGGAACGCGAACATCGGCTTGGACGCGGGTTGAATCAATCGATTGCATGCTCAATTGGACATGGACAAACGATGGAGAATATCCCATTGAAGTAACCATTACAGATGAAGAACAAGACCAAGTTGAAGGCATTCTTGATGTGATTATCCTCAACCGGGCACCCAACATCGAAGTGTTGAGCGCGCGTACTGAAGTCAAAGTCGAACATCCCGTGACGCTCTATGCTTATGCAAACGATACCGATTCGGAGGATCCATTCCCTGGTGTTGTTGACATCTATTGGCCAAATGCGATATGTGAGGAAGGATATTACACACGTGTTTGTACAACGACTGCTCCAACCGAAGGATGGCATACGTTCCAAGCTGTTGGCGTCGATGATGATAGTGCCATGACTATGGCAAGCATCGATATTCGATTCACCAACATTAATCCGCATGGATTGTCGGTAACTATGACCAATGAAAGTGGTCCTCTCCCTCTTGATGTGCAGCAAACCTGGCATGTTGATGAAGATCAAATCGTCAGCCTTCGGGGTCAAGCACTGGATTCAATCGATGATTTGGATGACTTGACCCATCGTTGGTGGCCAGATGATGCACAACCGAATCTCATCAAAACATTCGATGGTCGCATCTCTGAATTCGATATGATGTGGGAGACTTCAGGATTGCACCGAATGCGTCTTGAAGTCAGTGATTCCGAAGGTGCTAGTAGCGGCACCTATGAGCGATGGGTCAGTGTAGCCAACGTACCTCCCGTAGTTCAACCACTTGAGGAGGTTCTGCCTCTGGCTGAAGGTGAAGAAGTGCGGTTGATTGGAAATGCAACCGATACGTCGTCAGACTATGATACCCTCATCCGTTGCTGGGATGTCGATCCTGGCCTTGATTCAAATGACATTGGTGGAGCTGATGATGACTGCGATGTTTTTGGTGATGAACTTGTATGGCACTGGAACACAAGCGGCACACATACGGTCATCTATCACGTCACAGATGATGATGGCGTTCGTGTGAGCGAAGTTCTATCGATTGAAGTTCTCAACATTCCTCCGATCGTTCGAACCAAAGAAATCAATTGTAAAGCGTTAGAGAATTGTGTTCTTGATGCAACCGGTACGATTGATTCCTTGAACGACCTTGACCTAATCACCGTGATTTGGGACCTTGACACCTCGTATGATAGCAATGGGGACGGAATCAAAGACAACGATGCTGATAAAGTCGGAAAGATAATCGATGATGCTTACTTCAAGAAACAAGGTTCGTATACAATCCGAGTCATGGCTTGGGATGAGAATCCTGAACGTCCAGGAACTCGTGTCATCAATGTAGAAATTGGACCACCCGATCGTACCCTTGTCGAAGATTTGAGTGCAGCACTGGCTGGAGAAGAAGCAAATCCAATCGCACAACTTTCACTATTAGCGTTCATGATCCTTCTCTTGGGACTGATGACTCGTCGACGACGTTCAGGCCGTAAGCAACGTGCAATTGAGAGGCTCGATCAACAACAGAATGCGATCTTTAGCGATGAGGAGGTTGGCCTAATGCCCCATGAAATTTCGGCTCGAAGAAATCGACCGCAAGATCCGCCGGTTGAACGGGCGTTCGATTCAGTAACACCTGCTGAACCTACATCTTCTGGCCCGCCTGTTCCCGAAACAGGCCTACCAGAGGGATGGAATCATGAACAATGGGAACATTATGGCCAACAATGGTTAGACTCGCAAGTTGACAATTCCTAAGTACAAGAAAGAGAACATTCGCCTATGGCGAACCGCTTTTCTGCGATGTTTGTGTTGTTTTTGCTGACTTGTATGTCCATGATTCATATTGTTCATGATGATTTGAATACTCTTGAAGAATTGAATTCGGTCGAACAGACCTCTAAAACAACAAGTTCCACAGATGTTCCGAGTTGGAGAATTGGAGATAAGTGGACCTATGAGACACAATTTGATGTTGCTCAACTGATTGCTCAAGCCAATGTTTCGGCAAGTTTGAACACCTTAACTGGAGACACGGTCTACGAAATTGATGATATCTTTTTCATTACAGTTGATGGAGTTCAAACCCTCGCTTACAAGATGGTCATTGAAGGTTCTTTCTCATCTGGAAATGGTGGTGCAACACTGGAGGGTGTTTCTGGAAGGTTGGATATTGATTATGACGGCGAAGACATCATTCGTGTTCGAGACCTTGCGGTCATAAATTCCGAATTTGAACTCGATGTTGATTTTGCTCCATTCAATCTTGGCTTCCTTTCGCAGAAACTTGCAACCATTAACTTTGACACATATTATGACCCTCCAAAAGAGCGTTATGATTTCCCATTACGAACGGGAGATCAATGGTATATGCCATTCATGTCAGGCACCAGTGTGAGCGGTACTTCTGATTACTTCGACCCATCAGAATTTGACACTAATGGAGCTGAAAACAACTCTTGGCAAGTTACCAAGGATGGCATCCCTACCGAAGATGGAGTCAACATCAAGTACGAGGGATGCGATGATTCGTACAAAGTCAATGAGTGGAACGCAACTGGTGTTAGTTCTGGATTCAATTGGTACTGTCCCGCAGCGAGATTCAACTCATGGATTCGAATATCAAACGCAGCAGGGTTTACCATCGACTGGTTGTTGAAAGACTACGAACCTGTCGACTCGTTTGGTGTTGACAAACGTAAGAATCCCGGTGCTCGAAACGTCGTGATTGATGTGGAAACGCAATTTATCGCCACATTGCCAGATACGATGTCAAAGATTTATGCCACATATTCTGTCGCACCAAATGGTGTTCCAGAAGTCAACAAGAACCTCCAACTCCGATACGAAATGGCAGGAACTCTAATCAATCCAACGACGAATAGTTCTGGTCAAATCGAAGAATCCATCAATGTTTCAAATGTTACAGATGATACGATTGCAAGTGATGATTACAGTAGTAATGGCGTTATTGTTTGGGACCCTGTTCAGGAGATTATCGGCGTCACATCCCTTGTTATCGATTTGTCAGTCGTAGGAATCGATCTAGTGGCCCAAGAAGAATCGATCATCGTCACTCGTACGAGAGATGGTGAAGTGGCTACACTTTCAAAGTCGATTGGTTATAACGCTCTACCCGGTGATCAACTAACCTTTTCTTTACCTGCACAGAACCGAGGTGTGTTTACCTCTCCTTCTACTGAAATGGAAGTAGTGGTTCCAGGTGGAGAAGCAATTCGACAAGCTGTCCCATCCATCGACGCCTATAGCGAGCAGAGAATTATCGTTGACTGGATCGTCCCAGAAGGGGCAACAATCGGCAATCAAACCTTGACTTTCACTGTTGATCCAGACGAATTGATTACTGGTGATGCAAATCGAAGCAACAACCAAGCGACTGTTGATGTCTTTATCGGTCGTGCTCCAAATGCATCGATTACCATCGATACTGGAAATTACACGTTTGAGAACGTCTTTATTGATGCTAGGGCATCGTTTGACCCAGATAGTGGAGATGTTGAATGCCGGTTTGAAATTGAATCAAGACCTGGATTAATCGACGTCATTACGACGCCTGATTGCTTCATGAACTGGAACTGGTCCGATGATGGTGATTGGGAATTGCGAACCATTGTTACAGATGATGAACTCGATTCAACCGTTTTGATCAGCAACATTACGATTCTAAATCGTGCACCATACGTCAACCTCAGTCATCCGATTGAGGTTGCAGTAGGATCAGAAATCACCATTGATGCTAGCGATAGTGGGGATATCGATACGATTTCACCTTCAGGTCAACAAGTCAGTATCTCTTGGCCTGATTTGACCTGCCAAGAAGGGCTTACACAGCCAACGTGTACCTTTACTCCGGGCGAAGAGGGGAATGTTCCAATCAGAGCGATTGCAACGGATGACGATGGTGCAGAAACAGAAGTCATTTCAGCGGTTCAAGTTCTCAACGTGGCTCCAACTATCGGTGAAATCGAAGTATGGATTGCTGGTGTAAACACACCGTTTGATGCTAATGGAACCTGGGTCCTCAAAGAGGATCAGACCGTAATTCTACGTGCTCAAGGCGATGATACACTCAACGACCGTGATGGCCTTATCATCGATTGGAACCTCAGTGATGTACTCGATAACCTCACAGTATCTACCGATGGTTCTGCTTCGGACGTTGCAACATCATGGCCTACTTCTGGAGAACATATCGTCTCCGTTCGAGCTGTCGATGATGATGGCGCAACCTCGTCAACCTCTCTTGCCAAGGTAACCATCGAGAACGTAGCACCAACCATTGATGCTCAAGCTAATTTCCTCAATGCGATAAATAGAATCGATGGACTGCCTGTCTTTGAAGACGAGGCGGTTGTGTTCGATGTCACCGTTGATGATACTGCCTCTGACATCGATTCTTTGGAGGTTTGTTGGGACATTGACGGGACCCGGGATGCTGATCTCGATGGAACTTTGAACAACGATTGCGATGTTAGTGGAACTCACTTCGAATACACTTGGGAAACTAGCGATCCGAAATATCGTACTGTTACGGCATGGGTTATGGACGATGACGGAGCAATGGACTCACTCTCTGCCGTTGTGAAAATGCAAAATGTATTCCCCAGTGCGAATATCTCTTATGTTAATGGTTCACTTGACAACCTCATCAAAGGAGATACTCTCAATTTGACATCGATGGGAACGAGCGACTCGGATTCAGATCTATTGAACATGCTATATGTTTGGACATTTGAATGGAGGGGTGAACAAGATCTTGGCGAAACTGGTCCTTCCATTTCAATTACAGATCTTCCTGTTGGCACTTGGAAAATCAATCTTACCGTGACGGATGATGATTTAATTTCAGATACAAAGACCTTGACCATTGTAGTTGCTGAACCACCACCTGAAGGCTTCCTAGAGGAATTCAGTGAAGCACTTGGAATCCCAACAACGATGTCTATTGTCATCATGTTCTTGATTGGTTTAGTTATTGTTTTGGCCTCTTTCCTCCTCATCACTCGACGATCAACACCTGAAATCATGGAAACTTCAGGTGACAAGGCGTGGGATGCAACACCACTACCGAGTTACTCGCAGTCAGAGATGCCTGCGTATGAACAACCAATGGCTCAGGCTCAGGCTCAACCGCAACCAATTCAACCTACTGTTGAACAACCCGTTGCCAATCAAGGCCCACCTCTTCCTGCTACTGGTCTTCCAGCAGGATGGACTATGGAACAATGGGCCTACTACGGGGAACAATATCTTGCTGCAAATCAGGCCCCTGCACCAACCCCTCAACCGACACCTTCAATGACTACTACGTCTGCACAGAACACGAATCTCTCCGACCTGTTGGATGATTTGGACTTGTGATGTTGATGGGTAATTTGTGGCAATTCTTTGGACTTCCCGATCCTGATGCTGGTGTTGTTACAAAAATTCCTGAAACTCAAGAAAGGAGCGCAAACCAACGGCTAACAAACGCACCGGCAGAGGTTGAAGAACCCACTATCGAAGTGGTTCAACCTCAACCAATACCTGTTCAAACCCAAGTATGGAATGGGCCAATTACACCTGATGGAGAACCTTTTCACGATCTTGCAAATCATGGTATTCGTGTTAGCATACGGCCAAATAGAGCCTTACGTTATGTGAAACCCGATAGCAAGCATCGAATCCATACGCGTGAAATTGCACAACGCGTTATACAAGGTGATACTGTCATTGTTGACCTGCGAACTCTTGTCCACATGGAATCACATCAGCAAGCGTGTCGAAGAGAATTGAGAGTCATGTGTGAACAAACTGGTGTTGGAGTCTTTGCCTTGGATTCGGAAGACAAGTTGTTGATGGTCCCTGGAGCAGATGTTGTAGTTGATATTGAAAAGCATGAATTAGGTCTCACGCGAATTCTGAATGTTACGTGAGGTGGAATAATGAAGGACAGGCAACAGTTCACTGGTTCATATCTTGAACTATTTACGTCTTCTATGCTCTTTTTCATCGCTTTGACCTTCTTACTCACTTGGTTGACTTTTTTCTCACCTTACGAGTTTTTTGATGAAGTTAATGAAGATCGGCTTTCATTGATGAATTATGTTCTCATTACACTCTTTACATTAGGACCAGTCATGGGAATTCTCGCAGGGATTGCATTTGATACTCTACCTCTTGTCTACAACATACCTTCTTTTGAGAAAACAACCATGCGGCATTTCTTACAACTCAATGGAATTGGACAATTGTTCATCCATATTGGTATTTATTCTGGAAATTGGAATCTTTTCATCGAACTCACTGGAATCGGTATCATCCTGATGTGCCTTGCTTTACTTAGCTTGACCTCTTCTGCGATGGATATTGTAAAACAAAAAAATAGATCTGGAGAAGTGGGGATTTTTTCCTACGCCCCTGGACTAGTTCTCGTCATTTGTGCATTCTTTATTGCCACCTCATGGTTCGCTCGAGAAATTACAGGCATGATCGAGGTGGGAGTCGCCTTTATTGTATCTATATTTTGTACGATGATGATGTCAACAACATTACTCTCACACTTTAATCGAAGATTAGGCTGGAATGCTACAAACCCTGCAACACTTCCTTTCAGATTTTTGTCTCTTCTCACTTTGGGATTTGGTTACGTTGTGATAAGTTTCCTAAGAGCAAGAGAATTGGTTTCAGAAAATCTTATCGACATATGGCTTGCTCTTGTTTTGTTGAATATATTCCTAATGATGAATCCATTGAAAATTATACGGTTTTCATTCGGTAGGTATGCAAAACCACATTCCAAATTCGTACTTGTTGGCTATCTACTCTTACCCCTTCTTACAATTATTTCAGTTGCACCTATTTGGACAGGGCATGAAGGCTTAGTCAACATCCAACCAACACATTGGCTCCTGATAGCCTACTCTTGTTTCTTCATCATATGTGGATTTGCTATTTATCTTCATGAAGATCACCTCCACTATTCACCCTCAGCCAGAGTTACACACTGGCATCTTGTCGTCATGTTCCTAGCTTCAGGTGCATTGATGACTTGGTCATTATATGATGGAGCCGTCTTGCTAGATAAGCAATATTTGCCAATCTACATCTGGATTGCAACACAAAGTATTGCATCCCTTCTTCTCGCGATTCTGTTTATTCGACACACTCTATTTCCTGCAGACAATTGGCATCGTATGCCAATGTTTTACGATCGACTCATCGAAAATAACGATTGAAGTTCTTCTAGATAGTCCAACGAAGATTGAGTAAATCCGAGGACTGTCGACTCAGACCCTTCAACCAGTTTTGCGTATTGCCCCATCATACCTGCTAGATCATAGCCACCTGCTTTACCTACCCATGACTCAGATTCGATCAATTCGATTAGAACGTCATCTGAAAAGTTCTCAATCTCGACCAAAGCGTGTTCAACGCTAGTATGCCACTTTCCAGCAGCATGGACCATGGTTGCAGACCAAACACGATGACGTCCCCCTCGTAATCGAAGCAGCATTGTGGTTGCTTCTTCCTTGGAATCCGGTTTTCCTAATGCATCCCGCTCATCATCTGGATCTTCAACAAGTGTATCAGCAACGATTACAACATCGTAATCATCATCCAACTGAACTGCAACTGCTTTTCGAGACACAACCTGCCTTACCTGCTCAGAAATAGTATCGCGGGGAACAGATTCATCCACATCGTTGAGAGCCTTCTGTTGAATGTTGGAGAAACGCTCACTCAAGATTGCCCCTCGACGCTCAGAAGCGGATGCGAGAAGGATGCGCATAGGCCAGCGAGTTGAAGAAACCACATCAGACTTTTCAAACAAAATGAGGGTGAGTTTCAAGTGTTGAATGGTTTTGCTTTGAGCGGGGGCGGAGTTGTGGACAACATGGAACGAATTCCTACGCACGTTGAAGGGCTTGACGAAAGTATGCAAGGTGGAATTCCAAAAGGACACATTTGCATCGTTGCTGGCGCATCTGGTGCTATGAAATCAAGTGTCACATTTTCCATGCTCTACAATGCTGTTTTGTACGGTGAAACGAGTGGAATTTATGTCACGCTTGAACAAGGAAAGGAATCACTTCGAGCTCACATGTCAAACATGGGAATGAATGTTGATGATCCGCGAGTTCGCAATCGAATCGCTATCATTGATTTGTCTGACTTGCGTGTTCAACTTGACGAACAAGGTATGAGCAATCGTGTTGATTGGATGGGCCAACTTATCAAACAACTCACAAACTACAGGAAATCAATCGGGTTTGAGTTATTGGTCTTCGATTCACTTGGGGCTTTCTTTACCCTCACAAAAATGGAAAATCCACGTGATGAAATCTTCCGACTCTTTGAAGCTGTTAGGAGACTTGAACTGACTTCTTTCTTCATCTGCGAAATGACTGGAGAAAACCACAAACAATTCGGAGAATATGGTGTTGAGGATTACCTCTCAGATGGCGTAATTCACCTCGTGATGGAACGTAAAGACGACGATGTTAAGCGAAAGTTGGGTATCATAAAAATGCGTCACACCCATCACTCTTTGGGCTACAAACCATTCAATTGGAAACAAGAAGAACAGCGATTCACCGTTCTTTGATTATTCAACCGTCACAGATTTGGCTAGATTTCGTGGCCGGTCAACATCGTTATCGAGTGCAAGTGCAGCATGATAGGCTATCAATTGTGTTGGCAAGACACTGAGAAGAGGTGTTAGCATGGGTATTGTTGATGGAATCGCAATGCTCACATCTCCCACTTCTGAAATTGGATCACCTTCTTCATGGATTAGGATTATTTTTGCTCCTCGAGCTTTACATTCATGAATTGCATTTAGTGTTCGATCTTGTACTCCATCGTTTGGAGCGATTACAACAACTGGTGAATTATCTTCAATCAATGCAATAGGGCCGTGCTTCATCTCTCCTGCAGGATAAGCCAGACAAGGAATGTAGGCGATCTCCATCAACTTAAGCGCACCCTCTGATGCCACTGGTGATGAGATTCCACGCCCCAAAAAGAGAACACTTTTTGCTTGTATAATCAATTCAACTACATCTTTGATAGGACCTGGATCTTCAAGATAGGTTCGAATTTTTTCTGGAAGTTTACGCATTTCTCGAGCAATGGATTTTCCTTTAGTCTTTGAAAGATTCCTGCTTCGTCCAAGTTTAAGTGAAAATAAAGCGAGAGCACCTACCATATTGGTGAATGCTTTGGTTGAAGCAACTGATTGTTCAGGCCCTGAATGGATGTAAACGCCCTTACCACATTGTCGGGCAATGCTTGAACCAACAACGTTGACAATACCGTAAACACTAGCTCCTTTTCGTTGTATTTCTTTAACTGCAGATAAGGTATCAGCTGTTTCTCCAGATTGGGAAATTGCAAGGTGAAGGGCTTTTGGATTGATGACTGGATCGTTTGCATTGAATTCACTCGCAACATGAGAAACCGCTGGAATACGGGCCCACTGTTCGATGAAAATTTGGCCTATTTGGGCTGCATGTAATGCAGTTCCACATCCAATAAGACGTACATGAGGCAATTGTGCAAGGTCTTGTGGCCTGATCTGAAGTCCACCCAAAACAGAAGTTCCTTCCGCATGGCGAAGCCTACCAGAAATACAATGTTGCAACGATTGAGATTGTTCATGGATTTCTTTCAACATGAAATGGGGGTAGTCTCCAAGTTCACTCTCTCCCCATTCTTCTTCCAAATGCAGGAGTTGTGATTTTACTTCCTTACCATCGGTTTGCATAACCTGAAAGTCAAGTGAATTCAGTTTCGCAATTTGTCCATCTTCGAGGGCAATCAATTGATCTGTATGTTCTCTAATTGCATGAGGGTCACTCGAAATGAACATCTCGTTCTTTCCTCGACCAATGATTAGCGGTGATCCATTGCGAGCGCACAAGACATAGTCATAATCCTCAAACAGGACACAAAGACCCCATGTTCCTCTTGCTATCGAAAGAACATTTTGAAGAGCTTCTAGTGGATTTTTCCCTTGTTCTAATTCCATTGCAATAAAATGACAAAATATCTCTGAATCGGTTTCTGAATTGAGTTGAACTCCTAATTTCGAAAGCCGTTTTCGAAGTAAATCTGAATTTTGAAGAATCCCATTATGAACAATTGCAACCTTCCCATCGTTGCTTAGATGAGGGTGTGCGTTCTCTTTTGTCACTCCACCATGTGTTGCCCATCGAGTATGTGCAATACCCACCGATCCTTTGAAGCGGGGTAGTGATGATGCCATTTCAGATATTTTACCAATATCCTTGTAAGATTGTAGTTGGCCATTCTTTACCACAACTCCACTAGAGTCGTAGCCGCGATATTCAAGTCGAAGCAATCCTTTGACAAGGAGTTCTGATGCGTTCCTCCCGCCAATATAGCCAAAAATACCACACATATCTAAACCTCACAGATTGAATTCTTCCGAACAAATAGGACATTTGACCTGCGCCCGCATCAAATCAGTTACGGGGAAGTTTGCTTTGCATGAAGGACAGACAGCCTGACGTCGAAGCGGCGGTAATTCTGCCAACGGCGGCAAAGACCCTTGCTCGACCTCTGCAACCGGCAATGATGGAACGATCTCAGCATCAGGTATCTCGGGCTGAGGTATCGGAGTTGGCAGAGAAGGGAGTCCTTTAGAGACGATTTCTGCAATCTCTCGATCTTGCTTCCGCTTCATTCGCCGATTCAACCTCGCATTCCCTTCACCAGCAATGCTCTTTGCTTCCAGTTCGTCTGAAAGCGTTGGCTCTTCCATTTCAACTTGAACAGGAGCGCTTACAGGAACTGTTGCAACCAATTCTTCCTCGGCTTCATCATCCTCAACCTGAACCAAAATTGCGATTTCATCTTCTTCAACCTCCAAAGCATCCAATGTATCGTCTTCTTTTCTGCTTGAACGAAGTGAGATAACAACCATCACGAAAATGATGAACAATACAGATACGAGACCAAAGAAGATTCTGACTTTGGTCTTGTCCGAGCCTGGAAGTGGTTCCAATAATTGTTCAAGCAAAGATTTCGGTTCACCCTCATCTTGTTCCGGATCCATCAGGAATTTTTCCATCGAAAAACGACCAGTTGGTGAAACCGTAAACAAGATGCTATCCTGTTCGTTCATACTGTATCCAAGAAGACTCTTCTTTTCAGAGACAATATTGCCAAGTCCAACCAGAGACATCCCCCCATCATTTGTTTCTTGAATGGTCAAAATACCGTAACGAGTAACTTCCCCATGAACCGTAATTTCGTCATAAATAACTTCGATTATTTCACTACGTTCGTTGAAGAGTAACGTCGTTGCCCCTGGGGCGGAGGTCCGCTCAACATCCTCGCTCCAAGATCCCTCCGTAGCAAGAACAGCAATGTTTGCGTCTCCTCCCGACCCTTCAATCCATGCAGCAAAGAAAAAGGTCTCATCTTTATTAGTCAATACACCTAATTGTGCTGAACTAGCTTCATCACCAATCGATGATTGATAACTCCAAAGACTAGAGTCTAATTCACCTCTTGAATACATTAGTCCACTTCGCTCAATCCCTGTAACATCATCCCGGAGTTCTTGATAGAGAACATGCAAAACACCATCCAATAGAAGAGTCGAAAGTTGGTCACCCTTATCGGGATGAATGTCAATAACAGGAATATGGGTTCTCATATCAGTCCAATTTTCACCAACATCAGGCGATGTTGAGTGAATACTAAACACAGACGTCATATCAGACCACGAACCACCCGTTGAAATATTTCTGAAGTATCCAGATAGGACAATGATGTCATCATCTTGTGCAAGATCGAGCCCCCAGTATTCTCCTTCCGAGATCTTCAAAGGAGTAAGATGATGATGGATTGGAAGCATCTGTCCAGTAGACGAGAACGAAGTCATTGCAACATCGTTGAGATAGTAACCTTGCTGAGATTGTGTCCGGCTCGTCCAAACCGCGTGAACAAGACCGTCATCGCGGGCAAGAACATCTATTTCACCGCCCCAATTTTGATCTACGAGCGTATCCGTTAGCAATTCCAATTTCTTATTGAGTGAACGAACATGCAATTCACCATCGACGGTCGTGAACAGAAGCGTTGAGGATTCAATTCCAGCAAACGCAACAGGATATTCATCTTCGGATAAAGAGAGGGTTGCCGAACCTTGACCTGATGAAACATCGCTGATCACCACTGTAAAGGTATGTTGACTAAATTCGCTTTCAATACCATCGCCTGTCAAGGTCGCTCGATAGTGAACAACACCCACCTCTTTGTTTCTGTGAGTGAAACTAGCATATTCGGAACCAGATTCAATATTAGCACCTGGAACAAATGCAATCCGCTTCTCATCAAGAAGTTGCCAACCTGTATCCAAAGAACCCATAATCCGGTATTCCAAAACCATGTCTAGGGAGACTGCATTCGACTGTCCAAGATTGTCCACTCGAACGTTTATTGTGTAATCCTCATCTGCTAACGGTATATTTGGCAAGGTTGTAACTGCTCCTGGAAGATAGCGAATAACGGACTGGCTCGGCCGTTCAAGAATTTCAAATGGGAAAGTGAAGACATTGTCTTCCGGTTCTAAATCACCTTGCACATTATTTGGATCGAGTTCGATTTTCACTTCGTGAAGACCGGCAACACTCGCCTGCCAAAACAATGTCACACCAACAGATTCACCTTTCTCAAGCGATGGTATGATGCCTTGTGAAGGATAAACTTCGGACTCTTCGCCCGGAGCTGTAAGTCGCACAAAGATGTCGTTAGCAGCCTTATCTCCTGCATTGTAAACCTCAAATTTTACTTCTAGTAAACTCCCTGCATAAGCAGTTTCTGCTGGTAGTTTTTGGTCAAATATTTCGACATCCCCTTGGAACCGAAGCGATGGAGCTGGAGGAACATTGTCGATTGTAAAACTTCTTGAAAAGATAGGACTCTCAAAACCTGTCTTATTCACCATTCGAACATAAAATTCATGGAAACCATCCTCGACTTCCGAGGTATCCCAACTAAAGGTCCAAGAATCAGATCCATCTTCACCTGGCCCCGAATGTTTGGACAATGTTGTTCCTGTTTCCCATTCTCCATCCTCGACTTTGTATTCGATCCTATCGTGCTCAACGCCTTCGACGCTTCCGGATACATCCACTGTACCGGAAAGTACGTTTCTAGAGATTGGAGTGTCGATATTGATGCCGGTTCTCGACAGTTGGAATGTTCTAATTGCGAGATTAGATTCATTTCCATCTACATCGGTTGCAACACCATAAACGATGATAAATTCATCATCTGATTCAACCCATGAATTCTGTAATTCTAGATCGTAAAACCAGTAGGACATCGACCCATTTGCCTCTGTCCAGTCGAGAAGCGTCTTGGGAGGTTTGTCGTTCTTTCCGTCCCCATTGTTGTCTCGAAATGTGAAGCGTTGTTCAACTTTAATTTCGACCTTATTGTAGTCGACCTCCGTGGTATTAACATCCCCCGAAATGCGAGTGAAGGTATTTGCCATAACCCATGTTCCGTTGACAGGGAAGGATATGTTCACATCACTCGTACTTGCACGCAAGCCATTGTCACATATCGTCCCCCGAATGAAAGCGATAGCACAAGATGCATCGACAATTCCGTAGCCGAACGTTTCATTCCATCGAGATAGTTGCACCTCCGCAGGTTCACCTCTTGGTTCAGAGGATAGTTGCACAATTTCTTTGACTTCTTCTGGAGTAAGGGTCGGGTCCGCTTCCAAGATTAATGCAATAACTCCAGAGGCAATTGGTGTTGCCATACTTGTACCTGATTTTGAATCATATTGATCATCGGCGAGAGTTACTCCAGTACCTGGAAGGCCAAACGAAGCAGCATAGGTCGCTGACATAATGTTTGAACCGTATGAGGTTACATCTGGTTTCTGTTCGTCAAGATCATCATCATCATTATCCGATATTCGAGGACCGTAATTTGAAAAATCTGACATTTTGTCGTCGGTTCGCAAAACGCTGTTATTGTCATTGACAGAACCTATCGTAATGGCTCCATCAGCACTTCCTGGGGAAGGGACACGGTTTGTTCCATCGTTTCCTATAGCGACCACACAGACAATGCCTGCTTCTGTTGCTTGATTCACTAGATTGGCTTCTGCACTCGAACCGTTATCACCCTGATCACCTGGCAGAAGTGGCCCCCCGCCAAGAGAACCATATGACATGGATGCGATCTGAATCCCGGTATATGTAGAATTGACTCCCCAGTCAGTATTGACATTGTTTATCATCCATTGAAGACCTCGAAGACTAAATTGTGAGTTGGTGCCACCCCCGTCGGTTAGGACTTTTATGTCAATTAAGCCAGCACCTGGAGCTGTCCCCATATGCACTTTCGAAGCATCACCTGTTCCCAGTGCTGACCCTGCTACGTGAGTTCCATGGCCATTTCCATCATCTGGATCGGTGTTTCCCGAATCATCTGGATTCTGGCTAGTAGCGTCGTATCCAGCAATCCATTTTCTATCGGAGTAAGAGGTTGCATCTCCATCTGGAGCATCGTTTTCATCATCAAAATCGTTGAGTGAACGATGCTCATTATCGACTCCGGTATCGAGAACTGCAATGATAACTCCAGACCCAGTATACCCTTGGTCATGGGCTGTGTATGAATATTCCTCAGATGGTCGAGCAAGTGCTGCACGAGAAGCAACATCGTTGCTTGGAACCATCACATTTTGCATCTCAATAACCACCACTCCATCCAAATGGTAAATATCCATCAACGCTGAAACGGGGACCTTGTCAACCGCAATAGCATCGATGCTCTCAATAACTTCGAAAAAGGCACCTCCTTTTGCTCCGACCCAACCGTGTTTTTCGAGTGTAGATGCGAGTATGTTCAATTCTTGTTCTGCGGGATACCATGCATAGTCAACGACGATTGCAACGGTTTTTCGACCATCTGGTCCGATGATTGCTGTTGGCGACATCGAGTCAAGCCCGCTCATAACACGTTGAAGGCGATCGTCCATTCCGTTCCAATCAAGATCAGGGCCATACGCTTGCCACCAGCCATATTCCATGTTTGCATCGCGACCATCTCGATCATACATCCGCAACGGACGGTCACATAATTCCTCGCCGCACATAAGTGGAGGTAGCCCCTCAACAAGAATAGGCGGAGAGTGTGTCGGTTCTTCGACTTCTGGAGTGTTATCTATCGCCTGAGTTTGCGATGCTATTGGCAACAAAAGCATTAGAAAAACCAAGAGCAATGCCTGCCTTGGATTCGAGTATCTGGCCCCTCCGCTCATAATCGCCATCCCTCACCACAAATCGATATATTTTGATGGTATCGCTTCAACGTTTGTTGATTTTGCTTAATTCGACCTATTTTGGCCACGACAGATGCTTAGGTTCCTTCGAACATTGAAGTTGTGGACCTGTCCTTCTTTCAACCATACCCAATGGCGCTAAGCAAACGGGACAATCACCTGCTTCAGCAATATGTTCCATCCATGCAATTCGTGTTTCCGCCTCATCTCCGCCCTCTTTCAATTTTCGTAAAGGTTCGCGTAACTTCTTCGGAATTTCAAGCCCAAGTTCAGTCCAAGGATCATCCATCACCGATAAGTCGACCATCGATGATTTCATCTGCTCGAATCCTGCTCTTGAATTTCCGAATCCCTTCGGCCCTCCATCGACAACGCCAAGTGGATATGGGCCTCCTTTTGCAACAAATGGTAACATAGTATAAGCAAGAACAAAACCACCTACATGCGCCATATGTGCTACTGTGGAATAGCCGCCCAATCCTACAGCATTGAAAGTTCGAATCAATTCAAATCCGAAATAGAATAGGGCGATTACGGTCACAGGCCAAGGCCTGATAAGAATCAATGGAAACGGAATTTCGTCCCTCGGCCATCCAGACAAATATGCACCAAGAAGGCCGTATGCTGCACCCGAAGCACCCCAAGAAGGTGTTCCTGAACCACTGTTGAAAAGGACCCATGCGATTGAGCCTCCGAGGAGACCTGCAACGTAGATTATCGTGAATCGTTTTGTTCCAAGTCGTTGTTCGAGTGGAATGCCGACAAGTGCAATGACCAAAACGTTTCCAAGAACGTGTGTAACATCGCTCATGCTATGGAGGAAACCTGCAGTAAAGAGGGTCGGAAAATGAACGGCAGAATCCAAACGATTTGGAATCAACCAGAAATCAAACCATACGAATCTGAGTTCAAAACCATAAGATGCTAAGACAACAAATGCGTATTGAACGATATAACCCAATAGTAGTCCAACAGAAATCCCTAGGGCAATAGGAGTTTTATTCCTGAACGAGTAAACTATTGGTGCTGTCAAAGCAACAATCCAAAGAATAAGAATCGTCCATTCGGCGGGACCAAAAGTTGTAAGATACAATTGCCCCATGAAACCCCGAGCATTTGCCCGACTATGGGTCTTGTCCTGACGTAGCATTCATTCATGTGTGAGTTTTGGAGGGGATATGAGCGAAGTGCTACTATCACTCAACGGCGTTTCTGTACGCCGGGGTTCTTCGATTGTGTTGAAGGATTTTGATCTTGATCTGAAAGGTGGCCAGATCGTCCTTTTGAATGGGGAAAATGGTGCAGGAAAATCAACTATTATCGAAGCTGCAGCAGGCATTATTCCTCTCGAAACGGGTGAGATAAGTCACCATGGAGAGGTGATTATCGATTCATCAGGTCGTTCAAAACGACCACAACACGCTTTTGGCTTGGCCTTACAATCCGATGGCTGTATTGGTAGTCAACGCGTGGAAGAACATATTCTGAATGCTCTCGACATTGCTGGAGGACGGATTGAAATCGATTCGTGGCTAGATCGATACAACCTTGCACATCGAAGGCACGACCTAATCGCGCACTTGTCCGGAGGACAACGACGGAAGGTTGCTATGCTTGCAGGGATCTTACCAGGGTTTGTTGGATCGAGTCCTCGAGTGTTATTGTTGGATGAGCCAGCATCAGGATTGGATGAATCTTCTCGAACAACTCTTGTCGAGGATCTTCACGAACTGCGAGAACGAGGAAATTGTATTCTATTAGCGAGCCATCATTCCGATTTCAATACGTGTGCAACACATATCTTCAAACAAAACCAATTGATTGAAAATGAATTAACGATTTCAGAGAATCGAGAAAACCGAGATATCAAAACAACCTCAAGTCGAAACAACGTTGTCTTCAGAACAGGACTTGCTCTCAATCAGAGGACACTTTCCACACTTGCTAGCAATGGTATTGCAGGATTCTTAACCTTAGGAATTTTACTTGCACTCGTAGATTCCTCAGCAATCGATTCAAATTTGATACAAGCATCTGGATTGTTCTTGAGTGCCGCTTTTGCAGCAGGCCTTGTCGGTGATAATATGGTCAAAATGTTGCATGAACATCGGGCATTGGATTGGTGGAAATCGCACCGCCAAGGGATTCCTAATTCCTATTTGCATGCACTCCTACTTGGTTCGGGGCTGACAGCACTCACACAGTTAGGTTTCGATGAGAGTGTATCGTGGAGCTTGGTCATCATCGGTGGCTTGTTGACCATATTGACCATGTCTGTTATTCGAGGAATTGACCTAGTAACCTCTCGATTGGCTCGACCGAAGGCAGCATTCACAAGAATTCTCACTCCTGTTCTGATTCTTCCGTTTGCCCTTCTCGTTCAATGGATTACCGATTCGAATCTATTGTGAATGCAATTGTTCAAAGCAAAAGGTTCGGTGGAGGACATATGACCAAGCGATTGGCAGAGATGGTACTCTTGCTTGGATTCCTCGGAATCGGCATGACGCTTGGGCTTGCTTTCCTCAAGGCTCCTAGTGTTTCAATCAATGCTTTTGAGTCACCGGATGCGCAACGTATCTTCTATTGGCATGTCCCTGCGGCATGGGCAGCATTCATTGCTTTTGGAATCTTATTCCTTGGATCAGCATTATGGTTTTTCAAACGTTCTGATCTTGGATGGAAAATGCACGTAGCCGGTGCAGAAGCAGGACTAGCAACCGGACTTATGACCGTGTGGAGCGGGATGGTTTGGGGTTCAGCGGAATGGGGTGTTCCCTGGGATTGGACGGATGTTCGATTGAATACATTCGGCTTACTTACATTCTTGGCCTTATTCTTGGTACTCGGACGGCAATCTCAGCCGGATGGAGTTGAGACACGGGATACATTCTCAACCTTTGGCTTGTTTGGATTTGTACTAGTTCCTATCACATACGTGGCAACACGCCTTTGGCAGATTCGTCATCCTGGCCCCGTGATTGGTGGTGGCGAGAGTGGAAGTCTGAACAGTGAAATGGCACTGATTCTCTTGCTTGGAGCGATATCATTTACCGTATTTATTATCGGCCATGTTCTCATGAGTATGAGAATTACTTCGCTCGAACAGCGATTGGAAAGTATTCAAGAAGCAATGGATAAGGTGTAAACATGGCGGAGGGAATGACGTATCTTGCTGTGGCTTACCTCGGTATGCTCATCGCAATCGGCCTCTGGACATGGACGGTATTCTCAAGGAGTAACGATCTTGAGCAACGTATCAAAGCAGTAGAAAGAAGCATATCTACAACCGAAGAAGAGCAGGAGTGAGTCCAATGAGTCGAGGACTAGGAGGCGAATTTTGTCTCGTTTGTGGTAATGAACCACCACTTTTTACTGACCGAATGTGCGAATCTTGCACTCGAAAGCGAACAAAAATCGCCGAAGTTCCAGAAAACACGAACTTTACTCAGTGTGCACGATGTGGCCTCATCGAGATTCAAGGCCGGTGGGTGAACATTCCAGATGATACACTATGGGATGAATTGATTCAACGCAATGTTGCATTCCATGAACGAGCCGAGGAAATTGGACTCGGTTTTGAACCGAGGGTCGTATCCGACCGCCACACGTTATTGCATATGCAAATAGAGGGGGTCATCGATGATTTACTGTATACTGAAGAGTATACGATGCGAGCACGACGTTCAAATGGTGTATGCCTAACATGTACGCGTCGAGCAGGGAATTACTTCGAAGCGACCGTACAACTTCGCTCCACTGGCCGTAAACTAGGAGATGATGAACTAAACGACTTACGTTCGAGTCTGGAAGATGTAATCGAAAATCTCAGCGATGATCCGATGTTTTTCATTACAAACGAGGGGCCTGTTACTGGCGGCTACGATGTGGTGATGGGTTCGAAAGGATTAGCTCGAGCATGGGGCCGTCACTTAACCGATACATGGGGAGGACAAGTGATTGAGACCAACTCAACCGTAGGTCGAAAAGACGGTGTCGATGTCACTCGACTTACGCTCCTATATCGCAAACCAGGATACGATTTAGGTGATGTTGTCCGATGGCGGGGCGAATTATGGCGGCCGAGTTCTTGGAGCAAAGATGGAGCCATTATGGAACGTATTTCTCGCCAAGAACGTACTGGAGCAACATGGCGAGATCTTGAAGGAGCAACCGTTTTGGCACAAATGAAGAACCATCTTGTCGTCGATATCCTCAATCGTGATGATTCAGCAGCAGAATTTCTTGACCCAAACACATGGCAAATGACCTCGGTCCGACTGCCATGGGATTTTGATGGTGCTACACAACTCCGTCTCGCTCGTGTCGATGGCGAGTTCATCGCTTTGCACGATATGGCACTTGACCATTCCAATTCATAGGAGTCCATATGAAGGTTGAACCTTCCATAGAACCATGGCCGATGATACGTTGAACATCGACGATTTGATTCAACAGTTGGATTCTGAAGGCATGATTGGCTTTACAGAATCCTTCGTTTCAGATATTGAAAAGGGACTTTCTGTCGTCAATCAAGAACACCTTCCTTGGCTGAACGAACTGAAATCATCCGAATGGAGGGGTGTGCTTTGTTTTGGAATGGGAGGATCTGCTGCGGGAGGAGATTTCCTTGCAAGACTCGCAGATGCTTCAGGATCAAAGCCGTTCATTGTTCACAGAGGATATGAACTTCCATCATGGTGGACCTCGGATTGGTTGGTTCTCGCAACCTCGCACAGTGGTAATACTGAAGAGACGGTTGCAGCTACTGAATCCGCACTAAAACAAGGTGCTACGGCTGTCATTATCGCAACTGGTGGTGTTTTAGCAGGTCTTTGTGAATTGTATGAAAACTGTTACTTGATTCCATCAATAGGTGGCCAACCTCCACGAACAGCTTTTGGCCATCTTTTTTCACGGCAACTCGCTCTTATTGAACATCTTGGATTTATTCCTCAACAACCCGAAGATGAGCGCGAAGCAATGCTTGTTCGACTCGAATACGCTTGCAAAACCAACGATTTTCGAAAGTCTTCAGGCATTCCACTTCTCGACCTTGCAATCGCACTGAAGGAACATCCCCTTTCGTTGCTTGGCCCTACAGAGATGCAACCAGCATTGATTCGCTTCAAGAACCAATTGAACGAGAACTCAGGACGATTTGCTAGAATCGGTGTAGTTCCTGAAATGAATCACAATGAAATTGTGGCATGGGGAGGCGTTTCAGAAGATGCTGATCCTGCACGCGAAGACCAAGCAACCCTGTTTTTGACATGGGATGGAATGCATGAACGAGTTGGTAGCCGAATCGATTGGATGATCGAACATACTCCTACCGATTATGCTTGGAGGATTCATGGAGAAGGCGCGTCCCTGCTTGAAGTTCTTCTACACCATTGCATCGTCATGGATTGGTTGACCATTGCCCTAGCGTTCCTACATGGAAAAGATCCTGCAGCGATTCGACCTATTCAAGCTCTGAAAGCCTATCTTGCAGATGATGCATCAATATAATCGGCCAAGGAGATTCCTTGGGTCTGGATATCGCTGTAAAGCCTCATCTCGATTGTGAGGTGCGACGACACCCTCTAGGTCTGGTTCCGTAGGTTCAACAAAGGTCAATTGGATATGGACATGTGGAGGCCAACCTCCATTTTCATGCTCTGCACCCATCGACCCAATCTGTTCACCTTTGCTAATACGCGCTCCGACTTCAAGCCCCTCTAATGAATTGCGTGAAAGATGCCCATGAAGGACCCATAGCATTTGTTCCACTCCCTCAATCGGAATCCTATGTTCTGTAATGATGGTTGGTCCATACGAACCATCCTCATCATTATCTGCAAAACTGTGGATCGTTCCGTCCTCGAATGCAAAGATCGGTGTGTGGACCGGTCCACCAATATCGAGACCGACATGGATGGTGCGTTCACCACCGAACAATGCTTGCGTGTACATTCCTTTCCGGTCTTCATCATAACGGCCGATTGTAAAATCATAATATTGATTCCAGTCACTTTGCGGTTTTTGTAGGTCAAGGACCCAATAGTCCTCAGGAACCTGAACGATTGGATGGAAAAGGTTGTCACCTGTTCCTGCCAAATCTGGCGAACCCCACATGGACCGAAGAAGGGATTCACCTCTAAGAGTTCATGGATGAACTTGATGTGATGTATTCGCAAGCAAGTAAGCATGTGGGAGGTGGTGCTAGCGATTCTACTTCCTACAATTGCCCCTGGGCTTGCGCTCTTACGCATCCTCGATGCATCCGCAGATACATTCCGTAAATCCCTGTTATGCTTTCCAATTGGCCTGCTTGCTATGTTTGGAATCTCTGGACTTCTATTCGTTATACAATTCTGGAGTATTGCCAATCTCAGTATTGTTCTTATCCTCGTGAATATTCTCTCTATCTCATTCTTGTTTCGTAAAGTCCATGTTGAGAGAACAACCTACACGCGATGGCAAAAAATGGAGGCTGCAATCCATGGTCTTGTTCTCAGTGAATCAGAGCCTGAAATCGAACAAGAGGTTTCTGCACAACAATGGTTTCAAAATAATCGAAATCCAACAGTGCAAATTATAGCCGGTTGTTTCTGCTTGCTAACCTTGGTACCCATCGTAATGTTCGACCGCCCCTTCGGAGTCGATTGGATCGGATTTAGCACACTTGCAAGCAATGTTGGGCAAAATGGAAACTTTGAGGTTCGCCCTCCAAATATTGGTCTTTGGACCTACCCTCCTGCATTCCCCACCGTATTGGCATGGGCAGTACATATCACCGATGCGCCGATTGAACAAGTTATTCTAATCCTTGGACACCTTTCGCTCTTCGCCATCATGCTCGGCGTATGGGGAAGCATGGACCGCCTAGGTGCAGGTGCTTCCAGTGTCCTTGCTATGGGAGCTTCTTTTGCCCTGTTTGCAAAGGTGTTTGATTCAGGCTACCCTACTGTTGCAAGTCAATTGGGGTTGATCGTTGGGCTGCTCATCGTCCTTCGCCCTCTGCAACAATCGTTGCGCTACCACATTACTGCATTCGTATTTCTCGCATTTTGTGCTGTACTTATCCATCCAACTGGGGCGATCTATCTAGCTGCCCTTCTCTTAGCAAGTTTGTTGACTCGGGAACGACTTTCGGATGATGAAAAGGCACAAAGAAAACCGATTTTCCTTACCTCAATAATCATCATCAGTTCCATGTTTGTCATCGCCCTCATCTTTTTTGCGCCTCGAATGTTAAGTGAACCTGTCTTCGCAGAATACGGTTGGCAGGGTGGTAAACCAATGCTCATGTTCAATGGGCCGTTGATGTTATTTGCTGGCGTTTCGGTTTACTTGGGCAGAACCAGTCTTGAAATTCGTTTACTCTCGATATGGTTTCTCTCTCTGTGGTTGCTTTCCTTTATTCATCTCATCGAAGGTTTAGCTAATGTTCAGGTCCTAAGTCTCCTATCTTACACGCTCTACTCCATGGCGTTGCATGCTTATCACATCCCTCTTGCTGTTATGGTTGGATTGCTTGCAAGTCGTTCAACCTCCTTCACTACCGTCGATGATTCAAGTTCATGGTTTGGATTGGAAATGGATCCTTTCTTTCGACCTATCCAGAGTGCAGTTTTCCTCGTTATTCTCATGTTGGGTTCGATTATGAGTGTTGGACTACTAACGAATCTTTCAAACCATGACGAACTTCATGCGACAACCTCAGGCGATGGTGAACTCCGTGAATATCTCATAGCGTATCCTCCTGACAAATATGTGTACACTGAGAACGTACATTGGGGGCACAGTTATGCATTTGACGCATCGATTCAAACAAGCAGTATTCCGACATTGGGTCTGCTTACATTGGATGAGACAATCCAATCTACAGCCACAACAGCGATTCGCATGGATGATGTACAGACATTGCGGGCACTCAACATCGGTTATGCTGTTTCGAGTCCAATCGGAACCATTGCTTTGACATTAGGACCCTCTCCTTATTGGAGTATGGAGCAATCCTTCCAAGGTGCGAGATATTGGAAATTATGGGATGAACCATCTCCATCGCATGTTACCTTTGCAGTCGCACTCAATACAACGACATGTGAGGTGATGAAAGGATGTAATATGGAACAAGATCCATGGCGAAATCATCGATTCAACGATCCTTTGGACCGAGGTGAATACCGAATTGTCCTCGACCGAAAGGGAACTTATTCATGGGAGAATGTCGTCGATGATGTGAATGTTCAGGGTCTGCACAATGTCTGCTTCTTGTATGAACAAATTGGAGACTTCAACTCGTATCGAATCAACGTCAATGACCAAGCCTTGAACTTGAATAAGAATTCTGGTTGGAATCATGAATGTATCAATGTCCAAATCAATCAAACGCTTGATGTTGATATCGAGATGACTCAAGATGGAACATTCTGGATTAATCCATTAGGGTTCTCGGGCCGGAGTTCAGAAATTATCGATTCAACGGGGTTAAGAATTCACCATATTGAATTGAAACGAGTAAATAATCCGAAGGCATGAAAAGTAGAGAACTCAAGGAATGAATGTGAAACGACTGATGATTCTCCTTCCTGTGCTCAACGAAGCAGAGGGTTTGGATGTGGTGTTGAAGACTATTCCACATCAATCGATCAAGGAGATTGGATGGAATCCTGAGATCATCATTGTCGATGGGAAAAGCACGGACAACTCACAAAAAATCGCTATGGATGCAGGATGTACTGTTCTCGTCCAACCGAGTAAAGGTAAAGGTGAAGCTGTTCGATTGGGTTTTGATTACGCCGTTAAGCAGAAATACGATGCATTAGTTATGTTTGATGCTGACCGAACCTACGATCCTCAAGACATGCTTGCAATGCTTGAACAATTGGAGGAAGGAAATGTCATCGTTGGGAATCGTTTGAACAAATCTCTCTCAGCGGATGCTATGTCTCCGATGAATTGGATTGGAAATCATCTCCTTACATGGTCTGCAGTCCTTCTTCATGGAGTAGAAATTCATGATGTCTGCAGTGGTTATTGGCTCTTCGAACGAGAGGCCTTACTTCGAATGAATCTCAACAGTATGGATTTTGAAATTGAAGCGGAGATGTATGCCCAGTGCGCAATATCTGGAATCTCTTTGACAAATATTCCAGTCTCATATAGTGCAAGAGTTGGTGAAGCAAAACTTGGATCGCTACGAGATGGGTCATCCATTCTAAGGAAACTTCTGGTCAGGAAGTTTTTCCCACTACCTGTGGAAGAAGAACTTGGACAAGGTAAACTAGCGTTTGAATCCAATGAGTAAGCGCTGATCGATCAATCCGTAATTGTGTGAATCGGTGGAAGCGGTCGGATCCGGATTATCCCCTTCAACAAAGTAACCATCAGATTCAATCCGCTTTAGGCGTTTGATGCAAATTCTAGATTCATCGCGAGGGTCATAGAACACAACAATGTCACCGACTTCAAGTGGTTGACCATGATAGGGGAGTGCGTTGATAGTTTCACCATCTTTTAGCGTTGGCCACATGCTATCGCCGTTAACGACTATAGCGATCGATTGCAATGAATCGCCTCAACTTGCACGAACCCAAGAGACCTCTCGTCCCTTGGTTGCCCAAAACATGTTGTGAATCTCTTCAACAGCATCCATCAATTCTTGGGCATGCTGTTCGGAAACTTCGACCTTGCAGGCAGAGCAAAGTTTGGCTGCCATCCAGAAGGTGGTGTGGAGATCAGGGTTTGATTCGAGATGCTGGGGTTTGAAGAAGTCGGTCCAAAGAACGAGAAGTTCGTCCTTGCACTTCTGTGCTTCTTCTTCCTTGATTGCTGCATAGCGGCTCATTGTATTGATGTATGAGGCAGATGACTTGTCAGCATCTCCACTGCTTAGAGCTGCCATTTTCTTGGTCATTGATTGCACGGCTTCAGCAGCAACTCGTGCACTAGCAGGGTCGTAGACGCCACAGGGGCCGTCACAATGGGCAAAGGCTTGGATTATAGGTGTGTTCTCCATAACAACCCCTTGAATATGGAGCACTTGAAGATATGCTTTGAGGCAACTTGCCAAAGCAAGGGACTAAATCGACGAAGCCTGAGACGATGCCATGCCAAAGGTTCGAGTTGCAATACTCGGCGCATCGGGACTTGTTTCGCAACGAATGCAACAACGGCTTTCGATGCATCCATGGTTCGAATTGGCCGCAGTAGCAGGTCAACTTGGAGGTACTAAACTCTCAGAAATTGACTGGTTTCTTGACGAGAAGCGACCAGAATTTATTCAACAAAGCGATATCAGAATTTTTGATATACATGACCCCAAATTAGCAGTGAAATTGATTGAAGCAGGTGCTCAAATTGTATTCAGTGCTTTACCCAGTCAACCCGCATTACATATCGAAAAAAACTTGAACGAGGCTGGCTTACATGTATTTTCTAACGCAAGTGCTTATCGTATGCATCCTGAGGTGGCACTCGTAGTTGCGGATGTCAACCCAGAGGCACTTATCCGCCCCACTTCTAAGCGCGCATTGCATGCATGTGCAACAAATTGCACATTGATTCCAGTCCTTCATCCACTTTCGATCCTTTCACAATATCACAACATCAACAGAGTGGTTGTGCGAAGTGAACAAGCACTCTCGGGCGCAGGTTGGAAACTTCTTCATAATGAGGATGAAAAGGCAAAGGCCATCGAACAAGAAATACCTGGAGAAGCAGAAAAAATCATCGAAGAAGCAGAGCAGATTCTCGGTATCGATGGTATCGAGTGGGATGTTCAATGCAAGCGAGTAGATGAAAAAGATGGTCATATTGTAAATGTTGAAGTCCATTTGGCTGATAATCCAACATATGATTCGATTAAATCTGAACTCGATTCTATGATCCTTGAACGCATCAATCCTCTTCCAAGCCAGCCACAATATCCAATGATATTGATTCAATCAGATCCACTTCGTACTCGTGATCTTTGGATGGGTCAGACTTTCGATGAGGTACAGCCTTCACTCGACTTGAAAGCTGGTATGACTACTACGGTTCAACTCAAGACGGTCGAAAGTGGCGTTGTGTACTTCAAAGCCTTGTCTCACAATACTATACGGGGTGCTGCTGGAGGGGTTGTATTACTTGCCGAATTAGCCCATCACAACAATCTTTTTTCATCAGTAGACCTAAATCCCCCCTCTTCTTCATCGGAATCGTGAGCGCATGGGAATAACGGCGATGATTCCAGGAACAACCATTGATGGTCTCCTCTCCGAGGCTAAGGAACGCTGGCACGACATCTTCGACCCTGAGGCATTACGTATGCAAGTGATGATTATTTGTCCGCGCAAAGAACGCAAGATTCTCGAGATGCACGGCGACATGGTCGAACACGGACAACCCGTCATCGGAGTATTCCATAGACCACGAGCAGAAGCACATTTACTCGAAGAACAGGGATTGAATCCGAGAGATGCATCGTTCGAATTCCTCGATCTTGCGACGTCCGATTTAGGACCATGGATGCAACACATGGTGACCACAGAGAAGTGGGTTCGTGGTTCGATCTCTGTCCAACCAGTCCCGTTCTCGGTCGATGTTCCAGCACAACGCGCCTTCGAAAACATCACAATGATCTGTTTTCGACATCCGAGTCTTCCAGCGATTGAACGGTACTATCTACCGTTCCCACCAACATCGATTCTAAACAAATGCTTTGTCAGCCTTCCCCGTCGACAGGCTGCTGAACTAGCTCGACAGCAAGCGGAAGTCCTTGGCGTTGGAAGATCTGCTGAACCAGCAACTCCCGAACCAATAATGGTCGAAGAGCCACCTGTTGCAACACCAGAGAGCGTTGAGGTTAGTGATGTAGAAATCCCAGCACAAGAGTCTGTACCACTACCTGCCATTGAGATAGATGAATCGGATGACCCTCAATCAGTAACTGATGCGATCACTAAAGCGACGACCGATGGATTTGAGGAGATGCAGGCTGCTGGAGATGAATTACAAGAGATGAATGCCCCTTTACCAACTACTCCTGTTGAAACAGAAGATGTTGTTTCCGAACCTGTTGTTGAAACACCACAGATTGAAATCGAATTCCGAGCGCTTGTCACAGAACTGATGGCTAATGGAGTTGAACCTAGTGATATGGTCGATGATCCTCGATGGGAATCCATTAACGAGCGAGCCGCTGCAGTCGGTTTCGAAACATGGCCAGTTTTCATGGAGATAACATCGGTCCAATGAAAGGTTCAAATTGGAAGACAGATAGCAAAAATCAGGTGAGACAATGGCATTCTGTGTAACTTGTGGACAATCTCTACACGATGGGATGCGATTCTGCCGTTTCTGCGGCAACCAGCAACCTGGTGAACAACTCATCCAGCGCCTTAGAATGGAGGCTGAACAGATTCGCCAAATCGCTTTGATGATGAGCAACCAGCAAGCACAACAAGCTGCACAAATGCAACATCAGCAACAATTCAACCAGCAATTTGGACAACAACGTCGTTGGTGAATGTATGCGTCAAAGGCATCTTGCGATGCGCCTCTCATCACTTGTACCGCATCCATGCCAGTCTGTGGAACTTGAACAATATCCAACAGAGGGCAATCTTGCTGCTGCATGGTTAACTAAGATTGACCTCGGTGATGGATTTGAAGGCAAACATGTTCTCGATTTAGGAGCAGGAAATGGCATCTTGGGCATTGGTGCTGCTTTTCTCAAAGCGAGACATGTTACGATGGTTGAATGTGATCCAATTACGGTTGATGCGCTTCAGAGCAATGTTAGAGATGTGGATGGTACCTCGATGTGCACTATCATTGAAGCAATGGTCGATGGAACTGCATTGAATCTTGAACAACCGGTTGATATGGTCATCATGAACCCTCCTTGGGGCGTTCAAACACAACGAGCTGATCGAGTGTTTTTTGAAACCATTTTTGCTATGAAAATTCCAATAGTCCACTTTATCCATAGCATCGATGCTGAGCATCTGTTACCACTTGCACGATCAAATGGATATGAGTTACATTCGATTTACCAAGATGATTTTCGCCTACCAGCGGCTTATGCTCACCATTCAAAGAATAAGGCTTCAACCCGCATTCGCTGCTATCGCCTTGAGAAGATGAAATGATGCAAACCCATGTGAGGGGTTGAAAAAGGGGCATCGCTCGCATCAGAATAGCACAAGACATCGATTCGTCGATTACATGTGCAGCGAGTTGAAATTATGACGACGAGCCTCGTCACCCCCGGAACAGATATTGGAACCGTTGGCGAACATCAAGCCGGCGAAGGAACGACCACAATAGATGACCGTATCGTTGCAACAACGACCGGTCATATGCGCATCGAAGATGGACATATCATCGTTGATGCATCGAAATCCATTGTTAACATTGAGATTGGCGATACCGTTCTCTGTCAATTTGAAAAGTTGCAAGAAAAAGGTGGTGAAGCACGTATACTCGTCGTTGAAGGAAAGAATGGTGATGTACTTCCGCATCAACTCCATGGAAACTTCCACGTGACACGAATTGTCGATCGTTTCCTCCACACAGTTGCAGATGCAGTTCGACGACGAGATGTTGCGCGTGCAGTTGTAACCGAAGTAGAACCCGTCATTCGAATCGATTTCCGAGAACGAGATGATTGTGGCGTTCTCCATGCGATCTGCCCTTCATGTGGTGATACACTTGAGGCTCATGTTAACGGAGATTGGAACGTTGCTTGTCCATCATGTGAATACGAAGGATACCGAGCACTCGCCGATAATTTCGGAGCGGGATGGGCCGAACTCGAAGAGGGTGCATCCGCATTGAATCTCTCCGGAAAGCGATGGGGTAAAGAGGCTGAACAACTGTTTGCACATGGATCGTCTGGTCGTGCAACCTACATTGCAGCCGACGTTCGAGAAGATGGTCGCGAGCGCTCTTATTTCCGATTTGAAGGTCAGGGACAAGGCGGTAATCGAAGACAAAAGTCTGCTCCCGGATGCCGTCTCTTCATAGGCGGTCTTCCTCGTGAAATCGATACTGAAAAGCTCCGAGAATTGTTCGCAAAACATGGTGACATGACCGACTGTATCGTTATGACCGATGATTCAGGAGCCTCCAGAGGATTCGGGTTTGTCACCTACACAGACAAGTCACAGGCCGATGCTGCAATCAAGGAACTCGATGGCCATCGACTACATGGTCGCCGTATTGGTGTTCGAGATGCTGATAACAAACAAAAGCGAACCAAAGGGCCACAAAAGGGCTTGAAACTCTACGTCGGAAACCTACCGTTCGATGCGGATGAAAAGGCGATTACAGCGTTCTTCGGAGATCAAGCGACCATCAACGAGATTGCAATTGCAACCGATAGAGGCGGTAAACCGAAAGGATTTGCTTTCGTTTTCATCAATGAGGAAGACAAGGGTGATGAGGTTGTGAAAGCACTCAATGGTCAAGAACTCAATGGACGAAGAATCAAGGTCGACATCTCCCAAGCAGGTGGAAAAAAGAAGCCACAAGGTGGAAAATCATCTCGTGAATTGAAAGCCATCTCTGAAGAGAAAGGTAAGAAAAATCGACGATGATTCCATCATTGGAAATCGTTGATGTCTTCAACATATGAGGACATAAGGCTATGTGGGGGTAGTCGAGACGCCGTTCATGGTTGAGAACGATTCACCATCATGGCTCGTTCTTGATGGATATGAGGATGAACCTGCAGCCTTTGGTGTTCCCCCATACGTTGGATT
This sequence comes from Euryarchaeota archaeon UBA443, assembly GCA_002499195.1. Classification (GTDB taxonomy): domain Archaea; phylum Thermoplasmatota; class Poseidoniia; order Poseidoniales; family Poseidoniaceae; genus MGIIa-L2. The sequence continues at coordinate 23,961 of DAKS01000007.1, read as the reverse complement.
TCATATTCGATACGTTTGTGGCGTACTTGAACAACACAATATCGAATATACCTACATGACCATTGATCAATGGAGATTATTCTCCGAAGAAGTGCGTGAACAACATCTTCGAGATTTGCAAGGTTTCGTTTGCATTGCCGGTGCTGTTGTTCCTGGACGATACATACGAGGGACGCCAATCTCTCGAAAGGAATCAACAGAACTGATCAGAAATTTACCCCGAGAAATTCCCGCGTTATTTGGTGGTTGGGCTGTTCGCGGTTGGAAGCAACAAGGTTGGCTTCCTCTTCGATCAAATCTTTTCCTCGCGGTCCAAGATACGGATGCTACATTGAATGGTTTTCTCAAAACAGGTTCTTGGAAACATGAACGTCGAACGAGTGAGCAGTGGAGCCAGTGGGCTCAATCTGGCGCGAAAAGCAAAGCTGTTACACAACATCCTGACCTCGGAGATGAGGAGAGAAAAGGGCCGTTAACATACGAAGTTGAAGTCTACCAAGGATGTGTTCGATTCAAACGAGGATGTAAATTCTGTATTGAACCAAAAAAAGGCGTACCGATTTGGCGAACTCCTGAAGATATCATCCAAGAGGTCAATCTTGCACATGATGCGGGCGTACAGCATGTACGGCTCGGAGGAATGACAGATACCTACACCTACATGGCAGAAGGGGTCAAGGAACTTGAATATCCAATACCAAATCCAGAACCTATTGCTCAACTCCTTCATGGTCTGCGTGAGGATGAACGATTGAACATTCTCCATACAGATAATGGCAATCCGTCAATTATTGCTGAAAACATTGAACCCTCGACTGAAATCACAAAAACGCTCGTAGAAACGCTCTCTGATGGAGCGGTTTTGTCGTTCGGATTGGAGTCTGCAGATCCGAATGTTCATGCTGCTAACTGGCTCAATTGTGATTCTCAACAATTGAAAACTGCACTGAGACTGATCAACAAATACGGCAGAGAACGAGGCGAGCGTGGATTGCCAAAATTACTACCTGGGCTGAACTTCATTGCTGGATTGAATGGAGAGCGAGCCGAAACATACGATATGAATCTAAATCTCTTGAAGGATTTAAGAAATGAAGGATTGTTGTTGAGACGCATCAACATACGACAGGTCGAAGGAGAAGGTTTCCAAGAAATTCCAGAACAGGAATTCAAGCAATTCAAGACGAATGTTCGAGAAACTATCGACACACCATTACTTCAGGAATTGTTTCCATTAGGACATATTCTCAACGACGTTCATTGGGAAACGCATGATGGTCGAACACGATTACCCATACACCTTACAGAAAAGCATACTGACAACAGCATTCATGGTCGTGCAGGACTCACTTTTGGTCGACAAATTGGAGCCTATCCAATCCTGATTGGCGTCCCATATCATATTCCGCTTGAATCTTCATCAAACATCATGATCACAGGACATGGTGCTAGATCAATCACCGGTGTCGAGATAGATATGGATGTCAATACCGTTACAGAAAAACAACTTGAAGCAATACCCGGAATAGGTAAGAAAACAGCATGGAATCTAATTTCAGCCCGTGCAAAATTGAAACGGAAACAGGAAGAAACTTCGATTGAAAGTATTTTTGATGCTGCAAAAATCAATATTGAACCCCAGATGAGAACCGTACTTGGCTCCAAGTAACCTCAATGAAGTCCCTATGAGACGTCATACTATGGCGACATGGATTATCACCGGTGCAAATAGAGGACTTGGGCTTGAATTTGCAAAGCAACTTCTCGCTGATGGCCATTCAGTAATTGCAGGTGTTCGGCAACCAGAAATGATGGAATTCGATCATGAGCGAATGACTGTTCTTCGACTGGATGTCGCCTCGACAACATCCGTTCACGAATTTGCGGAAAATGTGAAATTAGCAACTCAATCGATTGACGTCCTTGTAAACAATGCGGGGCGAATGGATGGCCGATGGCAATCCTTAGAGGAGGTTGATCCTGAAGTTTCACTTGAGGTTTTGAATGTGAATACGATTGGCCCATTGCGAGTTTCACAAGCACTCTGGCCCCTTCTTGAAGGGCCAAATCCAACCAAGATTGCTAATATTTCAAGCCTCATGGGTTCAATTGATGATTGTATGAGCGGAAGATCTTATGCATACCGAACCAGCAAAACTGGATTGAACATGATCACAAAGATTCTAGCTGTTGAAGGAAAGAACAAGGGCATCTCGGTCACTGCTTACCATCCTGGATGGGCAAAAACCGACATGGGTGGTGAGAGAGCCCCTGTTCCTGTATCTGTATCAGTTCAAGGTTTGATTGGACTTATCAACGAACAAGATGATGTCCGAACTGGTCGATTCTTTGAGTATACGGGAGACGAACTCCCATGGTAGAATCTATTCCTGAACAATTGAAAGATGCAGCATTGCGTCTTTCTGAAGATTGCAATCGTAGGATTTCTCGAATCCTCAAGCACAAGTCGGTAGCACATGTCACTAATCCCCTCGATTATGCATGGGAATACCATGAACAATTCATCGACAAATGGAGTGATTTCGGAGCGACAACGCTTCTTCTTGGAATGAATCCCGGACCATATGGAATGGCTCAAACGGGTGTTCCATTCGGTGCAACGGCGATGGCTAGAGATATTTTGAAGATCGAAGAACGAGATGTAATCACACCTCCTGGAGCACATCCAAAACGCCCTATTGAGGGACTATCTATGGAACGACAAGAGGTGTCAGGAACTCGCTTTTGGTCGATGCTTTTCGACCATTATGGTTCAACTGAAGCAATCTTTTCAAACATATTTGTCGTCAATCATTGCCCCCTTCTTATTCTTGGCGAAACGGGGAGAAATGTGACACCTGTCGATCTTCCTAAATCAACGATTGAACCGGTCTTGAAAGCCTGTGATCGGCATCTACAATCCGTTGTCGATATCATGGGTATTGAATCGGTGGTAGGTGTTGGAAACTATGCCAAGAAACGCGCACAATCAATTCTTGAAGAAATCCATATCGATTCGATGTGGCATCCAAGTCCTGCATCCCCTCTTGCCAATCGTAATAGTGGAGCGGATTGGAGAGCAAATGCAATCTCAAAAATTCCCTAATCATCGAAAATCGGGGATGAAATTAAGTGTAGCAATGCACACCGTATGCCATGCAACAACAACTTGCTTGGGAAAGACAACCAAACGACCGCCAATGGGTAAAGCCGGAAGGAGATGACCCTCGAACCCTATATCAGATGCTCATGACGAGTGCTGAACGATTCAGTGACCACCCTTGTTTCGGATACATTCCTGGACCAGGAATGTCACGTGTTCACCTCAACTACCAAGAATTTGGTGAATTAGCAACAGCAGTCGGAAAACAACTCCGTGATGTTGGCGTTAATGCAGGAGATCGAGTCGCTATGATTCTCAATAATTCGGTCGAATGGGCTGCGCTCTCTTACGGTGCTAACGCACTCGGTGCAGCATACACTGCCATGTACACGCACCAACATGGTGCTGAATGGGCTTACATCCTCGATGATTCAGACCCTTCGCTCATCGCTGTTGCGGATACGGAAGTTCTCGACAAACTCGTTGCAAATCTACCGGATGATGCTTCAAAGTGGCCACGATGTGGTGTTCTCTTGCTTGGAGACGAACCTGCAAACGAAATTCCTCCAGAAGGCGTAACAGTTCACCGATGGGCTGAATTCGTTGCCGCAGGTCGAGCAAGCGAGGCTGCTATCGATGTTGCCGACGATCCATTCGCACTCAACACACTCATCTACACGTCCGGAACAACTGGAAACCCAAAAGGAGTCATGTTGACCAACTGGAATACACTTTCCAACATCCTTTGTGTTCAATCCGCATTCAAAATTTATGTCGGTGACAAGAACGCTGCGTTCCTACCTTGGGCACACTCGTTTGGAAGCACCTTCGATCTTCATTGGATGATCCGATGTGGTGTTCACATCAACCTCATCTCAGACTTGACCAAGATTGCTGATGAGTGTATCGAAATCAAGCCTGCTGTTCTTCTCGCTGTACCTCGTGTATGGAACAAGTTCTACGATCGTGTGAACTCACAGTTCGAAGCTGCAACTGGTGTGAAGAAGTTCCTCATTGGTAAGGCCAAGAAATCCGCTGCAAAGCGAATCGCTAAGGCTGGTGTCGAATGTGATGCAGTACCTGCAAAAGGATTCTTTGACAAACTCTACGATAAGTTGGTTTGGTCCAAGGTTCGTGCCCGATTTGGTGGAAACATCCGCTTCTGTATGTCCGGTGCTGCTGCACTTTCTCCAGACGTTGCTGAATTCATCCAGATGGTCGGATTCAGTTGTTACGAAGGATATGGATTAACCGAGACTTCACCTCTTGTCGCTGCCAACGGATGGTCCGGACCTGGTATGTCTCGCCTACGATGTGTTGGCCGAGTTGCCAACGGTGTCAAGGTCTCCATCGATACCGATGCATGGGACGACCCTGACCGACCAGACGAAGGTGAAATCATCGTTACTGGTCCAAACGTTATGCTTGGTTACTGGAACAACGAAGAGGCGACCAAGGAAGTCATCATGGAACCAGGAACCTTCCGTACTGGCGACCTTGGTAAACTATCTGCAGATGGTTACCTATCCATTACTGGCCGTGTCAAGAGCCAATTCAAACTTGAGAATGGAAAGTACGTGTCTCCTGCTCCGCTTGAAGAGAATGTCAAACTTTCACCATTGGTTGAGCAAGCTGCTCTCGATGGCCGAAACATGCTCAAGACCTATCTCATCGTTCACCCGAACCTAGGAGCCATGAAGGCTGCATTGAGTTCTGCTGGTGTCGATGCATCAGGTAGCGATGAGGATTTGTGCGCCCGACAGTCCACTCGAGATTGGATGCTTTCCGAATTGAAGGCTAATGCTATGCAAGCACCAACATGGAAGGGTTACGAAGTTCCAGCAACCATTATTCTCGATCACGAGGAATGGACCACTGACAACGACCTCATGACACCATCGATGAAGGTCAAGTTGCGAAACCTCTTGGCTCGCCATGAGGAATCTATTGCTGCCATCAATTGAGAGCGATTCGACCGATTGGGTTTTGAAGCCCCATCGATGGGCTTAGTTTGGTGACCCACTATGGTTCGTGAACTCATTACCGTCGAAGGTGTTGACAGAAGTTTCGGACCAACCGATGTTCTTCAAGATATCAACCTCATCGTTAACGATGGGGATCGAATCGGAATCGTGGGCCACAATGGTGCAGGAAAGACAACGCTGCTCAATACAATTAGCGACCAGAAGCAAGATGTTGGAGACATCGATTTTGCTCCAGGAATCCGTATCGCTTACCTAACTCAAATTCGTGATATTGAATCAGATTCAACCATTGAGGAAGAACTCGGTCGCAAAGGTCGGCAATTCCAAGAATTGGAAGATGAGATTACCTCTATTGAGGCACAAATGGTTGATCCATCATTCTACGAGGGTGATTGGGAGCCTGTAATGGAACGTTATTCTGAACTCCAACAAACACTTGCGTCCTCGGGCGGAGGAAACGTTGCAGGAATTGCCAAAGGAATTCTTGAGAAACTCGGCCTTGACCAACATCCAATGGACATGCCTGTTTCACAACTCTCTGGTGGCGAAAAAGCAAAACTTGCTCTCGCTCGCCAACTCGTTGGACTTTCAGGTATTGACGTCATATTCCTCGACGAGCCAACCAACCACCTTGATATTCAAACGACAGAGTGGCTTGAAGCCTTCATGAAGGATTTCAAGGGGGCTCAATTGATTGTGTCTCACGATCGATATTTCCTTGACCAAGTTTGCAACAGAATCGTCGAAATCGACAACCTCCGAGCATGGCCATGGAAAGGCAATTACAGTCAATTCATTGTACAGAAAGTTGCCAGTGAGCAAGCGCTCAATGAGCGAATTGTTAACCTTGAAAAGAAGATTCAATCCACTACTGGCGCCATCCAGCAAATGAAACGAGCCAACAAATACGACAAATCGATCTCTGCTAAACACAAGATGATCACACGTATGCAACAGGAACTCAAGGCGCTAAAGGCTCGTGTACCTAAGAAGCGAAAGCCATTGATTCTCAAACTCGATGCCATCGATAAGGCAAGCATGGACGTTCTCGAACTAGTTGATGCTACCAAGACCTTCGAAGGACTTGAACGACCGATTCTCGATAACCAAACGCTGGAAGTTCGTAAAGGAGACCGCATAGGAATCGTTGGTGGAAACGGTCAAGGAAAGACAACTCTGCTAAAAATCATCAATGAGGAGATGAAACTTGATTCAGGTAAAATCGATGTTTCACCTGGTACAGTTATTGGCTACTTCCATCAAGATCACGCAACACTTGACTTTGAACTGAATCCTGTTGAACAAATTCAGAAACTTCGACCAGACTACCAATACGGTGACATTCGTGCTGCCCTTGGACGTTTCCAGTTTTCAAGCGACCAAGTTGGAACCAAACTCAAGCAACT
>DAKS01000007.1:14162-17089 GCA_002499195.1 Euryarchaeota archaeon UBA443 | reverse complement strand
AACAACCTCCTGCTGATGGACGAACCTACCAACCATTTGGATATGGAATCCAAAGAAACACTCGAGGAGGCACTCATTGGATACGAGGGTTCACTCATTACCGTCTCCCACGATCGATGGTTCCTCGATCAAGTCGTTAATCGAATTTGGGAAATCCAAGACGGGAACATCAAGGTGTATTACGGTAATTACACCGATTACATCCGAGCAAAGCAAGGACTTCCTCGTTTAGCAGATGATGAAATCTCACAAGTCTAAGCCCACCCTTGATTTCATGAACTCGATTTGCTTGGGATGGTTATGGCCGAGGATGCTGAAGAGCAACCTGTGTTTGAAACAAACACAGGTCCAGTTCGCGTCATCACTGCAGCATCCCTGTTTGATGGCCATGATGCAGCCATCAACGTCATGCGACGACTTATCCAATCTTCAGGAGCAGAAGTCATTCATTTAGGTCATGATCGTTCTGCAAAGGATGTCGTCGATTGCGCTATCCAAGAGGATGCACATGCCGTTGCTCTAACATCCTATCAAGGCGGTCACGTTGAGTATTTCACATACATTCGACAACTGTTGGATGAAGCAGGTTGCGAACACGTACGTATCTTCGGCGGTGGAGGTGGAACCATTACACCTCCAGAAATTCGTGAACTTCACCAAGCGGGAATCTCCAAGATTTACTCGCCAGATGATGGACGTACCATGGGACTCTTCGGTATGATCCACCATTTGATGGGTATTGCACAGGAAGTGGATTTGACCTCAGGTGACCGAATGAAAAGCCTCGATGGTCCAGTAACCCCTGATGATATGGCCAAGGTTGGACTTCTTCTCACACTCTCAGAATCCGCTGATGAAGCGACTTTCAAGCAGACAATCGAAGCTTGCCGTTCTTCATCCAACGATGTTCCTGTCATTGGATTTACAGGAACAGGTGGTGCAGGAAAGTCGAGCCTTCTCGACGAGTTGATGCTCCGCATTCAGCGAGACAATCCTGGCAAGAAAGTCTGCTTGCTCTGTGTTGATCCAACACGGAAACGAACCGGTGGAGCGCTTCTCGGCGACCGAATCCGTATGAATTCCCTCTCCAACAACGACCTCTACATGCGCAGTCTTGCCAGTCGCGGCAGTGGTTCTGAAATCAGTGCCAACCTCGATCGAGCAATCGAAGTCGCAAAGGCAGTTGGATTCGATCTCATCTTCTGTGAAACAAGCGGAATTGGTCAAGGAAGCGATGCTATCACTTCGGTTGCCGACCATTCACTCTATGTGATGACTGCAGAATTCGGTGCACACACCCAACTGGAAAAGATCGAAATGCTCGATGTTGCTGATTTGGTCGTTCTCAACAAATACGAGAAGCGTGGAAGTGAAGATGCCCTTCGAGCCATTCGAAAACAAGTTCGTCGTAACCGAAATCTGTTCGATGTTACTGATGAGGAACTACCTGTCGTGGCAACCATTGCAAGCCAATTCGCAGATCCAGGTGTCGATGTCTTGTGGCAGAAGCTCTCAGCCATGGTCGGATTTGAGGCTCGAGCGCCGATGGAAATCGTCGGTGAACGTAAGGGAGTCATTCCACCAGAACGTGTTCACTATCTCTCCGATATTGCTGCAACCATTCGAACCTACCACGAGGAAAACACAGCCATTGCTCAGAAACTCCGTCTTTGCCAGCACCTTGAATCTGCAAAGGAACACGTTCCTTCCATCGCTAAGGATGTTGATGAGCAAATCTCAGAACTTCTGGAAGAAATTGAAACGGCTCGTGAAGATCTCGCAAACTATCGAACCTTAGCTGATGAGTATCGAAGTGGGGAATACACCTACCACGTTCGTGGCAAACCATTCTCGGTTCAAACAACGACCGAATCGCTAGCCCACTCCAACATTTCCCGTGTTGCTTTACCGACCTTCGCTGATGATGGCGAATTGTTTGAATGGCTCAGCAAAGAAAACGCTCCTGGTCATTTCCCGTACACAGCAGGTGTATTCCCATTCAAGCGAACGGATGAATTGAGCGCTCGAATGTTTGCCGGAGAAGGTGAACCTGAACGCACAAACCGACGATTCCACTATCTCAGTCAAGGACAGGACTACGTTCGATTGTCAACTGCATTCGACTCTGTAACACTGTACGGACGAGACCCAGCATTGCGCCCAGATATTTGGGGCAAGGTCGGAAACTCTGGTGTCAGCATTGCAACCTGTGATGATGCAAAGCGGCTCTACTCTGGATTCGATCTCTGTGATTCCAACACATCGGTTTCGATGACCATCAACGGACCTGCTCCAATCCTCCTAGCATTCTTCCTCAATGCTGCCATCGATCAACAGGTTGAGAGACATCTTGAAGAACAAGGCAAAGCCATCGAACCGCTCGATGTTGCCTACCGTGGAGAATTACCTGAAGGACACAATGGATTCGGTCTTGGAACAGTAGGACGACGTGGCGATGAATTGGTTGATGCTGAAACCTATGCGGAAATCAAAGCACGAACACTGTCAACGGTCCGCGGAACTGTTCAAGCAGACATTCTCAAGGAGGATCAAGCCCAAAACACCTGCATCTTCTCGACCCCGTTTGCACTCAAACTCATGGGCGATGTTCAGCAATACTACATCGACCACAACGTACGCAACCACTACTCCGTTTCCATCAGCGGATATCACATCGCAGAAGCAGGTGCAAACCCAATTACACAACTCGCACTCACACTCGCAAACGGCTTTACCTACGTCGAATATTATCGAAGCCGGGGCATGGATATTGACAAATTCGCACCGAACCTCTCCTTCTTCTTCAGTAATGGGTTGGATCCTGAGTACACCGTCATTGGCCGAGTTGCACGGCGCATCTGGGCTGTTGCCATGCGTGACTTGTACGGAGCGAATGAACGCTCTCAGAAACTGAAGTATCACATTCA
>DAKS01000007.1:0-13774 GCA_002499195.1 Euryarchaeota archaeon UBA443 | reverse complement strand
TTGCAAGCACTCCTTGCCATCCAAGACAATGCCAATTCATTGCACACCAACGCTTACGATGAAGCGATTACAACACCAACAGAAGAATCTGTTCGACGCGCTTTAGCCATCCAACTCATTGTCAACAAAGAATCAGGATGGACCAAGACAGAGAATCCTTTGCAAGGCGCATTCATTGTTGACGAACTCACTGACCTCGTTGAAACAGCTGTTCTAGAAGAATTCGAGGCCATCTCTCGACGCGGTGGTGTACTCGGCGCAATGGAGACCATGTATCAGCGTGGGAAGATCCAGGATGAATCGATGTATTATGAGCACCTCAAGCACGATGGAACGCTTCCAATCATCGGAGTCAATACCTTCCAGAATCCAAACGCACAAGCCTTCGATGAATCGAGTGCGGATGATTTCGAAATGGAATTGGCTCGAGCTACTCCAGACGAAAAGCAAGCTTGTCTTGAACGAACAGAAGATCGTCAAACAAGGGAAGACGATGCTACAACGGACGCTCTTGCTCAACTGCAAGAAGTTGCACGAACAGGTGGAAACGTCTTCGAAGAACTGATGGAAACTGTCAAGGTTGCAAGTCTTGGACAAATCACAGAAGCATTGTTCCGAGTGGGTGGACAATACCGTCGAAACATGTAGGTATTTATTAGAAAATATATACTTTTGATATTTTTTTGAGCATATCTTTCCAGACTGTGGAATTTTTTTGTCTTGAAATGCCGAAAAAGGTCGGAAAAACGACACTTTTTACCCTCAAATGAAGCGAAGACAATATAACCTCATGGTTCAGTGCGTATCGAAGAGGATAATCCTCTTTGGTGAAATCCATGGGATGCAAATTGGACCTTCCCTTAGGGCCATCCTTCAGAGATGCCCATATCGAGGCCGACTTACAAGGACGATTGGATGAAGGTCGAAATGTATGGGCGATTGGAGACATTCACGGTCATCTCGGCACGTTTCGAGCCCTTATGTATCGATTGAAACTGAATCCTGAAGATCGTGTCGTTTGCCTAGGTGATATGATCGACAGGGGGCCTGATTCCGCTGGCTTAATCGATTACATCCGTTCTCATCCACAAATCATCTGTTTGAAAGGAAATCATGAACTGATGGCTATTACATCGCTTCAAGACGATGGAAGTGTCAAGTTATGGCGACCATGGCTAGAGCGTGGTGGTCGATCCACATGGGGGTCATACATCGTTCGTGCTCATGGAGACTTATACGATGCAAAAAAGCAGTTTGCAAGCGATTTGATGTGGATGGATAATCTACCTAATCACATCGTTCTTGATGATTTACGATTAGTCCATGCAGGTTATGACCCTAGAATGCCATTGGACATGCAAGGTGACAAAGAACTTCTTTGGATTCGAAAACGATTCTATACACATGAGTACGCTGTTGATCCAAATCGAACCGTTGTGTTCGGACATTCGACTACAACCAAAGTTGGTCCTAGTCCAGGTTATGTTGCAGAGAGCGAAATACGACTCAATGATGGTCGTCCTGCATGGATTGCGATGGATGTTGGAGCGTACAATCATGTTGCACCAGGTCTTGCAGCTATCCACCTCAAATCACTGCAAGTGGTCAAACAGACAACACTTCGTTCAGAACGCTGGTTTGACCTACCCGATTGTCGAGAAGCAAAGATTGGAGCGCATTTTGGACTAGATATTCTACGTTCATCACATCGGAGAGAGGTCGTTTCCGCTCTTCGGGCAAAACGTAAACTCAAGATGGCGGGCGTAGTTTTGCAAGAGGATTTGGATGATTATGACGTTGAATCAATGCCACGTCATGTGATGTTCACTTCGACTGAGGCAAATGAAACGAGCAACCGAGTTTTGCATGGTCCAGGAACTGATCCATCAGAACGACATCTGCGACTACCAGGGCCTACTGGATTCAGAATTTACCGCAAAGATTCGAATGCTGCCTCTTTGACTCAACATGCATCCGTTAAATTGAAACGGATTAGAGGTTAATTTCCACTATCCGGAAAATATCTTGTTTGTTTGTACAAAATAAAGAAACATTGATAACCTTTGATGTAGATTTCCGTACATGGCACCCAAGGAACAACACGCCCAATCAAACGAGGCCTTTCTTCGCGCAGTTCTCAAAACAGTACATAGTCGAAGATACACTTCAATCTACAGCGAAGCAACGGCAAAGGCAAATGCTGAACTTGATCCTTGGAAAGGCGGTTACACGTTCTTCTTGTTATGAAAGCACTCAAGAGGAGTGAATCCGCCCACCCACCATGGACCTCGCATGGGAAGCCATTCTCGCTGCAAGTACGGTCTTTTTCCTCGGGGCCATCTCGCCTGGTCCAAGCCTCTTGATGGTGATTCGTAACACAATCGTTGGAGGACGTCGCCGAGGAGTCATGTGTGCAGTAGGCCATGGCATCGGATTTGGACTCTATGCAGGCGTTGCAATATTCGGCTTAATCGTCCTTCTTGAAGAAGCTCCAGATATCTTCCTTGGATTACAATGGATTGGTGTTATCCTCTTGATATGGTATGGTTGGTTAATGTGGATTCACGTCGATGATGTTCAAGCAGATTCAGTCGAAGGAGAGGCGAGAGGATTCCTTGAAGGATTCTCAATTGCTTTTTTCAATCCAAAGATCGCTCTTTTCCTCGTTGCAGTGCTTGCACAAGTTCTCGAATCTGGAATGAGTCTTGAAACGAAACTCATCATTGGGTTTATCGGTATGGCTATTGATATGGCTTGGTATGTTCTTGTTGCTGTCTTCTTGACTGGAACGCCTCTTCTCGATTGGTTACGAGCCAACGGTTCAATTGTCAATCGAATTACAGCCCTAGTTCTGTGGGGATTTGCATCCACGGTTATGCTCGGAGTAATCTTCTCTTAACGCTGACATCGTGGACAAAGGAAGGTTGACCGCCCAGATTGTGTGATTCTTTCAATCGTTCCTCCACATCCGGCTTTCAAACAAGGTTGATCTTCTCGATCATAGGCTTGAAACTGGTGCCCGAAATAACCGAGGCTTCCATTCACATCAGCGAAATCATTCAATGAGCTTCCACCTGCCTCAACCGCTTTCTCAAGCACTTGAACGACATTATCAACAAGCAAATCCAATTTTTTGGTAGGTTTTCCATCCTTACGAACCAAAGTCTTGCTCTGTCGCTGTGGATGTATTCCACTTCGATGCAAAGCCTCACATGCATAGATGTTGCCAACGCCGACAACAACTCGTTGATCGAGTAAAGCAACTTTGATGCTGGTTGTTTTCTTGAATAAGCGTTGAGCGAGTTGTTTTGAATTCCAATCTCCAAATGGTTCAGGTCCCAATGATTCGAGTAAAGGGTGGATTGTCTCCTCACCAACATCGATGAGATCCATGATTCCAAATCGTCGCGGATCTGTGTAGACTGCGGTACTACCATCATCAAATCGGAATTCAACATGGTCATGCCGTCCATCAAATCCAGTCGCTGAACCGAACCTTGAGGATCTATCAATATCTCCATTTGTTTCGAATTGATTGACTTTTTCTGCATCGAAGAGAGTGTAACGGCCTGACATTCCAAGATGAGAAAGTATGACTTGTCCATCATCAAGATCGATCAGGAGATATTTCGCTCTACGGCGAATCGAATCTATCTTGCTGCCAATAACACGGGAGGCAAAATCTTCTGGAAATGGAAATCTGAGGTTCTCTCGCCGAAGTATGACCTCTGTCAAGGTTCGTCCAATCATGGCTTGTTCCAAGCCTTTACGAACGGTTTCAACCTCTGGTAATTCGGGCAATATCTCATCTCCTACGAATGACAAAGAGAGCGTGCTGGTCTTCAAATCCTGTCAAATTGATATGTTCAACTAGTTCTACTTCGTCTGAAAGTTTAGCAATGGCACCTGCAAAAATATCCGCATCGCCACCATCTTGATGCCGCTCACTAGCTGCCTTAAGTGAAAGTAATCCAATTCCATCCTTACTTAGGAATCGTCGTACTGCGGAAAGAAAAATCTCAACTTGACCGGCTTGGGCAACATCTTGAAACAACCAATCAACACGTGAAGGAATCAGAACGCCCCATGCATCAAACTTCCTTGCGTCCCCTAAAACGGGAACCAATCCGGGCCGCCCATCAGCAAGGTGCGTCAAATCTCGAAGGCAGCGAGGCGCTAGATCAACAGCGACCAAACGACCTCGATGTTGATTGGATCTACCACACAGATGATCGTGTAGATGCGAAATTGTGGTTCCATGTCCCGCTCCTAGGTACAATACGGTTGAACCTGGTTGAGGAAGTAGATTCGAGGGGTCGTTTCGAGTTCGCAACAATCCAGCACCGAGTTTTGAACGATTTGGATCCCATCGTCGATGTTCAACGCCTCGGAATTTCCGTAAAGATTCGCCTCTAACAGCAACGCCTGGGTTTGCATTTACAGTCCAAATATTTCTTCCTTCCAATAATACGGAATCCGATAAGGGACGAATACGTCGATTCTTGGCCACATGACCACCTCAACGCCTTGGAGGCTTGGAAAATTCCTTGCGAATTGCCTCAACCCTTGCTTCGACTTGATCCACATCGTCTTGACTCATTGGAGTTCCTTCAAACTCATCTATTCTTGCTGCAATACTAATCTTTGAAGCAAGCATTCGTGCAATTTTTCCTCGAACCCATCGAGGTGACCTTGAAATCCAAGGATGCATGAAGATATGTCCGTGCTTGGGCGGTGCTGTTCCACTACGAAGGTGACTGAAGAACGCTTTCTCAGCACCAAGGACTTGAACGGTCCCCGAAGGGAGTCTAGCAAGTCTAGAACGTCCATGGGCTTCAACACACAATCGAGCAGCAAGAAGTGGTCCGACTAGAGTAGATGTTGATGGTAGATGGGATTGAGCAGAAAGGCGGATTGCATGTTCTAATCGATCTAATTGACGACCTTGATTTGAAACCATCACCGCCCAGTCATGAAGTGCTTTCCACTCCGAATCAGAAGGCTGCTCATAAGCATCATCAACATCTATCAGAGATGCAAACTCGGAAAGAGAAGTAACGTCACGAAGTTTTCCTGCAACTTGAGTTCGGTTCGTTTCAAAGCGAGCAGAAGGGAGGAATAGGCCAACCCATTCGATGAGGCGTGCTTCCATGGTGAGATGAAGTGTACGCAATTCTTCACTCGCCCGAAGGAGGTGTTCCAATCGACGGTCTGGGTCTGCTGCGGAAATAGCAACACCCTCTTTTGCAAGAAGTAAGGCTGCTTCATCAGCAACTTCTATCTGAATTGCTGTTGGTTGTGGTACGTCGAATTCAGGTAATTCATCAGATCCGTGAGCAATTGGTTTTGCTTCTGGAAACCGTTCGGCTAGAATGATAGCTTCTGGAGGCATTTGTCCGCTTGCAACCAATTGCAGGCGTTCCTTAGCAGCATGAACAGAGAATCGAGCATCGTTGATTTCTATGTCTAGAACGTCGCCGTCTTCATTAACGACGGCTGCTGATTGCCATGAATACCACAGCCACATAGAACGCCCAGTTCCCGCTTAGAATTGAATGTTGTCACGCTTACGTCGACCAATAATATATTCGTCTAAAAAAATTAAATCATGCAACAAGTAATACCATCATGATTAAATGTATAATGTCGATGGCTTGGACATGTTTTGCCCTGAATGCGGGACCCTGTCGTTTCCAAGTCCTAGTGGTGAAATCACATGTACTAACTACAAATGTGGTTATTCAGGACCTGCCAATGTTAAAATGAAGGTCGATGGAAAGGAAGTCGATCTCTCAAAAACAAAGACTACTACTAAAGCTGAAAAGCGTGAATATGAAATCATCAAAGATTCAGATCAGCGTAAAGGGGTTCTCTCCACTGAATCATACATGTGTCCAAAATGCGACTGTACTGAAGTCTACTTCTACCTCGAACAAACTCGTTCTTCGGATGAACCTGAAACTCGTATGCTGACCTGCAAAGATTGCGGTCACGGATGGCGTGAATACTGATCAGTAATCGCTTTCAACACGAGGAGCCAGGAAGTAATCAACTTCAGCGGCTCCATCTTCAAACGTGAAGTTCATTGCAAGAGGGAAGTTCTCTCCAAACTGAATCGTCACATTGTCGCTTGGTCCAAATCGGCGTGAGAGTGGCTCAAGATAGGTGAGGCTGTATTGACTACGGGCGGCTCCATCACAGACAAGTTCGTCCATCTCATCCTTGTCGAATGAAATATTCACCGAATCCGTGTTGTTGCGAACATGTACCTTGAACGATGATTCATCGATACTGAAGGTGACAAGATCACCAACTTGCTTAGCAGCTTTTAGTGCCTGACCAAGTTCAGCGCCATTCATGACAATTTTGCATGGAAGTTCTAGTTTTGGCAACGAAGGAGGTGATGCCATGGTCGCATTGTCGAGAGGACGGAGATTGCGAACGATCTTGCCCAAACTCATAGTGAAATCTCCTCCGTCTTGATGGGAAATTTCAATCAAATCTCCAGAGGCACCTAGGGTTGTTACTTCTCGAATCTTCTTCATTTCAAGACCGATTTCCTTTGCATCCAGTTCCCATCCATCAAAAGCCGCAGCGTCTACGGTTAGTTTGATCATTGCAACGTGCGATGAATCTACAACACGGACTGTTAATCCGTCTTCTTCAAAGTCGAATCTTGCGTCTTCAACGACGATCATCAAGGTGTCCAAAATCTTGCTAATTAGTTCTTGGCGAGCTGTGATGTTCAACATGCGAGGCACCCCTACAACTACCCTCTCATTTCGACGGCTTATGAACTTACTATTCCGATAATGCGCTTTCCGCGCGTTGGATAACCCTATTTTTGCCGACGTGTTCAAGAACCCTTGGCAGAATTGAATGCTATGACTGGAGCACTTGACATCGCTATCATCATCATCGCAAGCGGTTTGGGAATCGGCCTTGGATGGCTTCTTGCAAAAATGAAGTTTTCAACCGAGTTGGTACGAGCGGAGGCTGAAGTCCAGGCGGCTCATGGAAACAAAGCGACACTTGTTGCTGAAATGGAAAGCGTCGCAACAGCGGTTGCTCGACAAAACTCAGAGGACTTTCTGCGCCTTGCTGAAGAACGATTGGGCAAGGTTCAGACCGAAGCAAACAAGGATTACGATGCTCGGAAAAAGGAAGTTGAACTACTCGTCTCACCGATCAAAGATCACCTCGAAAAGTTAGAAAAGGCCACCACTGAAATGGAGAAGAATCGTGAAGGAGCGTACCAAGGCATCAAACGTATGGTCGAAGGCCTTCAGGAACAAACGACAAATCTACGAGATACTAACGTCAAACTATCAACTGCACTCCGAGGCTCGATCAAAGCGCGAGGAAATTGGGGGCAGGTTGCTCTCAAAAACATCGCTGAGGCTGCAGGTATGCTCGAACATTGTGATTTCGATGTTGAAGTCACGTTGAAGTCGGGTGCTGGAGGTGCTCGAGTTGATCTTCTCGCCAAGATTCCGAACGGTGGTCACGTTCCCGTCGATTCAAAAGTACCGCTAGCAGCTTATTGGGATGGGTTGGAACTTGACGATGGAGAGGCGCGTGCACTCAAGATGAAGGAACATGCCAAAGATGTCAAGAAGCACGTGAACGATTTAGCTGCACGTGATTACCCTCGATTGCTTGAAGGAACAGATTTTACTGTGATGTTCATCCCTGCTGAGCCTATTCTTTCTACCGCGTTCGAGTACGAGCCCAGTCTCCAAGAGTATGCATTCAGCAAACATGTTCTCATCGTTACACCTGTAACACTTCTTGCACTCCTACGAACCGTTGGATTGTATTGGCAACAGCAATCCATGGCAGAAAACGCTCGCGAAATTCACGGCCAAGCAAAGGAATTCTATGAGCGTGCAACAAAATTCAGCCATGACCTTGCAAAACTCGGACGCAACCTCAACACGGTTGTCGGCGCCTACAACGATGCCGTTGCAACCTACGATTCTCGAATTATCCCTGCTGGAAAAAGACTCGAGGCTCTCAAAGTTACAGAAGGTATGCAGAAAACAATGGCCGAATTGCCAGAAGTCGGTTCAAGCATTCGTGAAATCAAACATCTCAAGCAACAAGATGATGACGAGTGAAGCATCTTTTTGATATGTTAGGTCCAACACGGGCCATCATGGTGGAACCCGTACTCAAGGAGGATGGAACTCCTTTCAAAGTAGCCATTTTGATTCCAACCATCAACAATGCAGACGAACTTGCTATCGTTCTTGACAGGCTTACTCAGCAGACCTATCCGGATATTGAGATAGTTATCTCCGATTCTAAATCGAGAGACCATACGAAAGATGTCTGTGAGAAATATGGAGCTACCTGGATTGAAGATCCTTCAACAAATCGAGCCGACGCTTGCAATTTTGCACTTAGGCAAATGGACCATGACCTCGTATTGTTTACCGATGATGATACAGTTCCACCCCTTGATTGGGCTGAGAAATTGATTCGCTGGTTCAAAGATCCAGAAGTCGGTGCGGTAGGAGGGCCAAACTTTGCCCCTGATGATGACCCATTTGGAGCTAAATGTGCTGATGTTGCTTTCTGTACAAAGTTCATGACCGCTGGAACACGTTATGGTGCTCAGCCTCGAGGTGAATTGGTTCCAATCACTCACAATCCCGGAGTAAATTGTGCTCACCGAATGGAGAACCTTCGCCAAGTTAATTTCTTTGAACCAGGTTGTATTGGTGCAGAAGATGTTGTACTTGATGCAAAGATTCAGAGAGAGGGTCACAAACTATTCATCGACCCGTCAAACGTTATGCCTCACCGCCGAAGACGCCCATTCAAACCTTACATGAAGCAAATGCGAAATTATGGATACACACGAATGGTTGCGAATAAACGATGGCCGGAAATTGCGACGTGGTCTCACACCGCAATCGGTTTCTTCCCTTGGCTAACAGCACTATCGATCATTGCATTGGTTGCTGGTATTGCTACTGGAGGTGCAACCGATTATCCATGGTTCACCATAGATGGTGATTGGACTTGGTCCCGAATAGCTGTCCACGGTACACTCGGCCTCATGGGCCTGTACATCGGGCTTTCGTGGCTTGGTGCAGCCATCGGTACAAGTCCACATCGATCGATAGGTACTGTAGCATTAGCCCCACTATTCGTTTTCCTTGCCCACTGGGCATACGGCCAAGGCGTCAATAAAGCATGGCGTGAAATTCGACGAACTGGTGGTGCTGCGGGTGTTGGTCGCCAAATCGATGACCGAGAACGTACACTTTGAGTCACATAACCGACGCAATCCCTTTCAATGAATGAAACCAAGGTGCCTTATGGCTGAAAAGAAACTTCGGGGGAAATCCGACGAAGAAGAAATTTGGCTTACAATACGTTCTGTACTTACCGTTACACGAGTAATTGTTCTATTTGGAACGATTATCGTCTCTGAATTGTTCGAAGAATATTACTTCCTCGATCTTACAATAGCGATATGGTCTTTGATTGTAGGAATCCCGTTATTTTTCGTTATCTCGCTACTTATTCTGTGGGGCAATAAGGCGTTTATTCCTGTTAGTCCACAAGAAAAAATGACAACAATCCTTCGTCCGATTCTTGAGCGAACCTAATCACATTCCAGCCATATCACCGGTTTGGATGGTCCATTGGCTAGAATAGACTCCTTGATGTTCAAGTAATTCGTCATGCTTTCCACGTTCAACAATAGCACCATCGACCATGGCAAGAATCTCATTCGCGTTTCGAATAGTGCTCAATCGATGAGCAACAGCAATGGTTGCCCGACCTGACCCCGTACTGAGGAGATTCTCTTGGATTCGACGTTCCGTTTCAGCATCCAAAGCACTTGACGCTTCATCGAGAATCAACAATGACGGTTTCTTCAGCAATGCGCGGGCAAGTGAAACACGGGCTCGTTGTCCACCACTAAGCATTGCTCCCCGATCGCCAACCATCGTTTCGATTCCATCCTCCAATTCTTCAACAAACTCGAGTGCTCCTGCAAGTTCGAGTGCATGTAGTAAATCGCCTTCCTCGGCTTCTTGATTGTATTGGACGTTATCTCTAATCGAGCCATAGAAGAGGAATGGATCTTGGCTTACAAATCCAATCGCTTCACGGACGCTAGCGAGTGTGAATGTATTGATGTTATTTCCATTGATGAGGACTTCACCAGAATCTGGAACGTAGTAACGCATCAGCAACTTGAGAATGGTTGTCTTTCCAGCACCTGTGTGCCCCATAACGCCAAGGAATTGTCCTCCAGCTACACTGAATGAAATTCCACTCAACACCTTGGTTGTTGTGTTTGGATAAGTAAAGTGAACATCCTTGAATTCAACAGATTCAATCGGACCGAGAAGTTCAATCGCATCTTCATCATCGACGATGGTCGGTTCCAAATCAATGGCTGCAAAAACACGGCGTGCTGCTGCTTCACCACGTTGTAGTTGATTGACAAGGATTCCAAAGATGAACATCGGCATGGTCATTCGAGTACTAATCAGCAAGAATGTAACCAATTGTCCAGTTGTGATTTCTCCTTCCTTTGCCAACCATCCTCCAGCCGTAACCAAGAGGCCAAATGCAATACCTGCAACAACGTAAATCATCGGAATAAATCGGTTCCGATCTTGACTTGCACCCATCGCTTGGTCACGGTAGGCACCGGATTCTCGATCGACTCGATTGGATTCCCATTCCTCAGCATTGTAAGCTTGAACAACGGCGATTCCAGAAATCAAGTTCTCAAGAACGGCTGTAATATCCCCTGTTGATTCTCGTTGTTTTCTGTACTTTCTTTGGACACTGGTTGAAAACCAATACACGATTGGGACGATGAAAATGATTGGACCAAATAGAACAATGGCCAGTTTCCAAGACATCAAAACCAATATCAAAAACGCTGTCAAAAAGGTGACAACAATCCGAATAATCGATGTTGATGAATCTGAAACAACATCCTCCAATTGGTTGACATCACTCGACAATACTGCCATAATTTGTCCTGTTTGTCGCATATCGTAATAGGATGCTTCCATCGCAATCAATGACTTTGTAGCATCCATTCGTAAATCGTGTTGGATTTTGTAGCCAAGTGTCTGCCATGAATATTCCGAGATGCCCTGAAAGATGGCTAAGAAAAAGAACCCTAAGAAGATAAGAACTCCATAACCAATCGCTGGATCTCCTCCAAAGGAAGTCACAAAGTTCTGGACAATATCGGGTCCTGATAAGGCCCCTCCAGTGAAGTAATCGACTGCAAGACCTATTGCAACAAAGGGCATCAAGTCGAAGAAACGTGCCATGGCATTGCCGAATATACCGGAGAGAACGCGACCAGGATATCGCTTAGCATATGGAACAACACGCCAAATTTGGCGCCCAACGACCTGTGTCTTCTCGTTGATATCGGAAGGCTCCATCGCATCGCCGCTACTTGAACCCATTCCGCGCATGAGTTGCGCTGACGCGACCCCGCTTTCAATCCTCGTTATCAAATCGTAGTGGGTTGGTGCAAATCATTGATGAGTAACCGGTGATAAGAGACAACCATGCCGGCTCCTCATGTCCGAATTTCGACCTTCCTTGTTTGTCTCATGTTAGCCCAACTGGCAACCCCATTTGCGATGAGTCAACCACTGCCAAACATCGAAGTCAATACTGACGCTGAGTTGGATTTGCTTTCGCAGATTGGAATTGTCCCAACCAAGGAGCATGCGCAAGGGTGGTACAATGCGGAAGAAGGTGTAGGAACAATCGGCTTATTGTATCGAGATGCAACAGTCACTCCTGTTGAAGATTGGTCTGAGCGTACCCAAGAAAACGTCCTCACAGGGTATTATATTCTCACCCACACATACCCAGTCCCAACTGATTGGGAGGGCGAACTTAACCAAGCAGGTATCGATTGCTACTCGTTCATACCAGTCAATGGATTCCATTGTGAATTGAATAAACATTCAACCAAGCAACTCGAATCATTAGGTGTTGAAGGGATAGTAAAACTCGACCCTACTGACAAAATGAGTCGTGGTTTAGCCCGAATTTTAACAGGTGATCTTTCAAGCACATCGGAGTTATTTTATCAACAAGATATGGTCCCAGTTAATCTTCTACTCAGCGGTAAAACTCTTCCTGGAGAAATCCACTCAATGCATGGTATTGAGGTCACATATCACGTAGGAAGATTTGCTACAGTCTTCATACAACCCTCGTCCCCCGCAATTTCATGGTTAGCAAATCAGAATGAGATTGAATGGTTGGAAGAGGAGTTTTGGTACACTCATACAAATGATGAGGCTGATGCGGTTCTAAAGGCACCTGACTTATGGAGTCAAGCAACGATGAGCGGAATCAACTCTTCATGGGATTATGTCGATGGCACTGGCATTATCGTAGCCGTCGCTGATTCAGGACTCGATAGCGGTACAAACGATTCCACTATGCACCCAGATTTTCGAGATCACATCGTCGATATTGTCTCGCTTCCAATGACAGCAGGGTGGGCAACTACGTGCGGATCTCCTGCAAACGATGGAGCAGAGGACATCGATGGACATGGGACCCACGTAGCAGGTTCTGTCCTAGGGGATGGGACTGATTCTTCTGGAAACATCAAAGGTATGGCTCCTGAAGCAAGATTGTATTTCCAATCAGTTGGATCATATTGTGCAAACAACCCTGCTGGTGAACGAAATACGCTACTAGGAATTCCTACAAACAAAACTGATTTGTTTAGATTTGCTGCTGAAAATGGTTCACGCATCCATACCAATTCGTGGGGTAGTACCTG
Organism: Euryarchaeota archaeon UBA443; assembly: GCA_002499195.1. Taxonomy (GTDB): domain Archaea; phylum Thermoplasmatota; class Poseidoniia; order Poseidoniales; family Poseidoniaceae; genus MGIIa-L2. The sequence continues at coordinate 966 of DAKS01000007.1, read as the reverse complement.
TCTGGGGACTTGTTACAGCGAGTACACAACAGGATCTATGCAAGCAGATATAGCAGCTCGAAATTATAGGAATATGACAATCTTATTTTCTGCTGGCAACTCAGGTACAGATGCCAACTCAAATGGGGAAGTTGACTTCGATTCATTAGGAAACCCAGCAACAGCCAAGAATGTCTTTACTGTAGGGGCGAGTGAAAATAATCGCCCATCAATAACCAGTCAATGGGGATCAATGTTTTCGCCTAACCCTTTTCCCGCGAACCCCATCAAGGATGATAAAGCGGCCGACAACATAAGTGGCATGTCTGCTTTTTCAAGCCGTGGACCTGTTGATGATGGTAGAATAAAGCCGGACATCGCCGCTCCAGGTTCGTTCATCCTCTCAACGAAATCTCGTTCCGCTGGTGCTTGCGGATGGGGAGCATACAACACGAGTTACTGTTACATGGGCGGTACAAGCATGTCAACACCCCTAACTGCTGGAGCAACTGCTCTTCTCCTCGAACATCTTATCGACAATCGTGGCCATCAGGATCCAAGTTCTGCCTTAGTTAAAGCAATCTTCGCCGCTAGCGCACATGACATGATGGGACAATACAGCGATGTGACGAATGGTGCTGGTGAAACTGCTCCGAACAACCATGAAGGGTGGGGGCTCGTTGATTTACGAAATGCTTTGAATGCCACTTTCATTGAGAATGAAAGCGTCTCAACGTCTGGAAATAGAGGATGGAGTTTCAACATTCCTAGCTCAGCACCAGACTTGAATATCGTACTCTCTTGGACCGATCCTGAAAGTACGACTATTGCTTCCACTAACCTCGTGAACGATCTTGATCTCGCTGTAAAAGATCCTTCAGGAACTTGGACTGAATTATCAAACAATCTTGACAACCTTCGTGGATTGAAATTTTCAAACCCTGCTCAGGGTACTTGGGAAGTCCATGTCAATGGAACGAATGTTCC
>DAKS01000054.1:46656-66513 GCA_002499195.1 Euryarchaeota archaeon UBA443 | reverse complement strand
GGACGTGATTCTGATCGACGTGGTGGACGACAGGATTCTGGTAGTGGTAGACAGAGCCGTGATAGTGGAGATGATCGGCCTAATGAGCGTTATCGAAAAGCACGTGGGAAGCGACCAGGACACGCTCATAACCGAGGGCCACAACCTATTCGCCCTCGCCGATATCAAGGCAGAAATCGAGACGATTGAGGTGAAAGTACGTGACAGCAGAATCACACTATCTTGATGCTTTGGAAGCACTCGAAGCAGATGAGCGAGAGGAAGCATTGCTTCATGCTCGTAAGGCTGTCAAACTTGATTCAGAGCATGCAGATGCTTGGAGAGTTATTTCAGATGCGAGTTTGCCGGGATTGCGTAAACAACCAACATTGAAGCAAGCGGCCTCTTCTCTATCTGCTGCAAAGAAAGTCGTTGCATTGCAACCCGATGATTTAGCGATGTGGGTTCGTGGAGGAAGATTACTTTCCGATGAGCTTGGTCTTTACATGGACGCGCTTCAATGGTGGCAAGATGCACGACATCAAGCTCCTGAAGAAGTTACACCAATCGTTGAACAAGCAGCTATTCTCGCTGATATGGGGCTCTATGGTGAGGCGAGTGAGCGGCTTCAATCGATCTTTGATGAAAATATGGATCTTGCTACAACTCAATACGCACGTGTTGCTCGATTGCATCAAATGTGTCAATTAGCAAGCGAGCAACCTTCTTCTGAACACTTCAAACCTTGGGAAAAGCACCACGATGGTTGGGAAGCCATTAGATTGCGAATGACCAAACCTCCGATTAGTGAATCGAAAATCTTCCTCCTTATCACCACACCAATTCTGATGTTGGAAGTCATTATGGCACCACAAGTCTTTGGCTCAGGATTTGGAGGATTTTGTTTAACTTCCTTGCTTATTCTTACCACGGTTATCTTTGGAATGCGGATTTCACGTCGTTGGTTCCAGAGGCTCAACCGTCCTGCATTCAATCTATTACGAGCCATGGACTTTGAAACTGCAACGGGTTATGTTGTCATTCCAGAAGAAATCCGTCTATCCAAATTGTTCATGTTCATACTGAGTCGAAGGCCGCCTGCATTCCAGGAACGTATGCTGAAAATTGTTGATTCGAAGGAGACCTTCAAAGGTGATTGGAAACCGAAATTACCTGACTTTTCATCACACATTTCAGATGAAGAGCCGTTCTGGGAAGAAGAGACTCAAGAAGAACTCGCTTCGTTTGAAGAAGAGTAATTGTCTCAAGTACCTGCGGTATAATCGTCCTTGTATTTGATTTGGTCTTCTGTAAGATGATCGATTGAGACGTCAATCGTTTCAAGCTTGGTAGTCGCAAGATTTTGATCCTGTTCAAGCGTAATATCGTATACGAGATTGTCCATATCACTAGCTTCTTTAGCAAGGCGACAAAGCGATAGGAACTGGTTTGCAAAAGACATATCCATGACTTCAGAAGGATGTCCTTCAGCAGCAGCTAGGTTTACTAGACGACCTCTTGCAAGAAGGTGTATTTTGTTGCCGTTTGGAAGTGTGAATTCCTCATTATCTTTTCGAATGGTTCGTACTGAGGTTGAGATTTTCTCAAGTGCTTCGACATCAATTTCACAATCATAATGGCCTGTATTTGAGACAATTGCCCCATCCTTCATGGTAGCAAAGTGACGCTCAACAATGATGTCTTTCATGCCTGTCGCAGTACAGAAAATATCGCCCAATGATGCTGCTTCATCCATGGTCATGACACGATATCCGTCCATAACTGCTCGGAGTGCTGCAAGTGGGTCGACTTCAGTGACGATGACATTAGCACCGAGTCCTTGAGCTCGCATTGCAACACCCTTTCCGCAGTGTCCATAACCTGCAACGACCATTGTCTTACCAGCTATTAGAACCGAGGTTGCTCGCAAAATTCCGTCAAGGGTTGATTGCCCAGTTCCATAGACGTTGTCGAAATCCCACTTTGTAATAGCATCATTGACTGCGATTACAGGATACTTGAGATCTCCTGCAGCAGCCATGGCTCGGAGTCTATGGACACCGGTTGTGGTCTCTTCAGTTCCTCCAAGCACGCCCTCTGCATACTCGGAGCGGTCTCCGTGAACGCGGACGATGAGGTCAGCACCATCATCAAGAGTCAAGGTTGGTTTGAATTCAAGCGTCTTGTCAATGCACCAGTAGAAATCATCAACACTTTGTCCATGCCATGCATAAACGGAGTATCCTTCACGAGCGAGCCAAGCGGCAACATCGTCTTGTGTTGAAAGGGGATTGCAGCCTGACCAAGAGAGTTCAGCGCCTGCTGCGGCGATTGTTTCGACCAAGACCGCTGTCTCTTTGGTGACGTGGAGACAACCAGCAACACGCATTCCAGCCAATGGTTTTGTACGTTCGGCTTCTTCTCTCAGTGCTGCAAGAACAGGCATTCTGGAGCGTGCCCAATCAACTCTAAGCGATCCTTCCTCGGCTAGTCCTAAATCTCGAACGGCATAGCCGTCACCTACATCCAAACCTTCCATGCTCTGTGCGAGCCCTTGGGGTTTTTCAATCCATCCTCAAGGCCATAAGGTCTGAAAGCGGCTATTGTTGCTGTTGTTGTGCTTGTGCAGCATACTGTTGAGCGTACTGTGCAGCTGTTGCCTCATCATAACCTTGTGCAACAAATTGCTGGTAGTACTGGTTGTAGTATTGCGTGTACAAGTCATTGCTAGCAGCAGGTTCAGCAGCAGGTGCGGCAGCAGCTTGCCCAACGTATTGAGCCGCATAGGCTCGAGCCGTTTCTTCAGGATATCCTTGAGCGATCAACTGTTGTACATACTGCTCAGTCATGTCCATCTCCTGGCCATAACCAGCAGCAGCAGCACTGAGGTTGTCTACCTTATCACCACTTCCACCACGTAGGAAGAAGACGGATACAAGCAAGAGAACCAAGACAGAAGCGACGATTCCAATAATGAGCCACAAGTTGCTATCCTCTTCGTTTTCACCAGCCTGATTGTCAGTGGTCGGCTCTGACCAACTGTTATTTTCAGCATCGTAAACCCAAGCATCATCTCCTCCTATCCAGTCGCATTCAGATGTTGTCGCATTCCAAACGAATTCCCCTCCTGCGGCAAGAGCGCTTTCATTGATCAATGCACCTCGACATTGCTTGAGGTTGATGAGAACCATCTTCGTGAGATCGTCAGACCAACGTTCATCGTCTCCTTCGTACACACGGACCCAAATCTCAACAACTTCGCTTGTGTTGCTGTAGAATTCATCGATGTCCAGTGTTAGCTCAAATGTATCCAAGTCGGCAAGAGCGCTCGAGCGATCAAACTTATTATCGGTGATCAGATTGTATTTCTCGATGGCTGAAGCGGAGAAATCCTCGCGGGAGAACGCAGCCTCAACGTAAACTTCACCGCTTTCTGAACCGGAAAGTATCGTTCCTGTGATGGTGTAGGTTGATTCGCTTACACCGACAGAGGTGTTTTCAAAGTCGTTGTATTGAACAACTGGAATTTCATCACCAAAGCCTTCAGGAACGACGACGAAGTACATACGGAACTTGTCGGAGAACTTACCTGATGCATCATAAACACGAAGTTCCATACGAATCTGGGATTCCGCAGTACCAGAATCATCCACAGTTACATTCTGGAACTTATATGAGAAGAGACCATTGCTTGCAGCGGATTCTTCGAAGGTGTGTCCTTCAAGATTGAAGGATGTATCACCGTATGGTGCGTCGAAGAAGACCTTCCATTCGTAGGTCAAAATACCGTTGTCAATTTCCCTGTCGATGGCATCTGCATCGAAGGATTCGCTTGCATCAAAGTGAAGAACGAGTTCTTCAGCTTCTGTAAGGATCACTCGATTGACATCCCATTCAGTGTTGGATACTGTCTTAGTACCCATAAACTCGACATTGTCCATGTATTCATCACGCATGTCTATGCTCATGTTCGCCTCAGGTGCGAATGCGTCAGCTAGAACGTCATTGGTTTGAACATCGACAGTGATGATTCGAGAGTGCCCTGCTTCATCGTGCAGAAGCAGAGTAATGGTCCATGTAGCATCTTCACCTTGGAGACATCCTGTTGCAGACGACAAGTCGATCTTACAGAAGCTCGCCGATGGGGAAGTCTCCGAAATGTGGTCGGTTCCGCTTGCCATGGTTTGACCCATCCAGTCGGTTGGACCGTCAAGGATCCAATCCGCTGTGAGCGTTGCCGAAGTTGCTGTTGTGTAACCGAAGTTAACAGTTGCATCGCTCTTCATGTAGTGTATGGCATATCCACCAGTTGATGGATCAATGCTTGGCATTTCATCATCAATAGTCAGACCGAGATCTTGGCCCATTGCACCGAATCCTTCAGGATAAGGTGTGACCGAGTATCCTAGCATGTTTCCAAGGATTGGGAACGTTGTACTATCTGCTCGAGACGAGTAGGTTGCAACGTCAATGGTCGATACGATCATACCGCCTTGGTAGTAACTGCAAGTACCCATGATGACATCCTTGGAGTTTGCACTAGTTCGCAAGAGACTCTGGAAGTATCCACCGTCTTCCATGTAACCATTACAGACGCCTGGAACGTTTTGTGTACTCACCGAATTCGTATTGAGAACCGCAGTGGCAACTGTTCCGTCGCCCTCAAAGCCTTGGAATGCAGTTGTAGAGACATCGTCCATAATTGGGTGGAATGGGTCGGCAATATCGAGATCCGTGTAGATAATCTTTGTTTCAGGCGTGTTTCGGCTTTGAACGTCCATTCCAAACGGCAATCGTCCATTCAATCCAACATCCAGACCGTAGATTTGGCTACCTTGTGGGCCAAGGTGAGCCTGAACGGTACCACCAGCAGACATGAATGATTCGAGTGTCTGTCGGTTCGCAGTGGATCCAAGCTTCTGATAGTAACCTCGGCCACCAGATTCAACGTCCTTAGCAGCGATGTCTTCTTGCCATGGCAAGAGAATCTTGTCGTAGTGTGTCATCCAACCAGAGTCAAGGTAGGTGGTCCAATCGTTGATAGCAAACTGTGTGTAAGTCATGCCGAGCAATTGAAGATCTTCCTTGATGATGGATGTGCGAGCTGTCGAATCACTGAGGATGGCGACATCGATTTGATCAGCAAAGGTTGCATGGAAGTATCGAACGTTACCGCTTGGGTTTCCATTAGCAAGTTCAGCGTGGAAACTGATGTTGTAGGTGTGTCCATCCATCCAACCGGTGTAAGCAGGGAAGGTCAAGTCAATACGCTCGTTGGATGCAAGCGTTGTTGTTGTTTGAGCAGATGGTTCTTGGTGAACTTGTGCTCCATCGGTCTCGTCAAAGACGGTCATGTAGAACATATAGTCACCAGCCAATACACCGTTGGTTGCCTTGAGGTCCCAGTTGTGTGTAAGGCTACCGTCGATTGGTAGAACACATTCGTAGACACCATCATCCAGACAAGCGAGTGTGCTTGGCTTACCAAGTGTAATATCAACGGATTCAACGTTGAAGATAACTTGCTCGATGTTGTTCGAGTTACTCAACTCGTCGTCTCCGAACCATGGAACACCAGCGGTGGTGTTGTCAAAGATGGTTTCTGCACGAATCATGTAAACTCCGGAGAAGAACTGGTGGTTTGCAACAGTGGTGGTCGCAACATCTTCTGCGTCAACATTGGTACGAGAGGCGGTGTAGGATGCATCTTCGTAGAAGGTGAATTCTTGCAAGGTAATGTTGTTGAATGCAACACCCTTGAATCCATCATTGATTCCATTGCGGCCATCATCGTCACTTTGGAACTCGAAGTTGATGTCAGCAGTAGATCCAGCGAGAGAAATACACTCGCGGAACCACTGAAGACTGTCAGCAGCTGTATTGTTGAGTACGTAAAGATGCGTCAAGTCGATACTTCGGCTGAGAACAAGGTCGTCAGTGTTGAAGAAGACGTTGTAGTTACCACCAGAACCATCAGTACTTGCTGCATCACCAATAAAGGAGATTTCAGCCTGATTGATGGATTCACTTGAATTGGTGAATCCGTCGTTGTTGTCATCGTTTCGGCAGGTTCCATCTTCGTCATAGTCGTTCCATTGTCCGAGTAGAACAGCAGAGTATGAGTCGCTTCCCTTTGTGTAATCAACATTGATAGAGGCGTAGTCGTTGACATCAACAATGGATGTTCCGTCAACATCGATACCATAGAAGGTATCTGCATAATATTCAAAGTTCAAGGAAACGAAGTCACCGGACATACTGGTCAAATCGACACCTGGAATAGTGAGCGTCTCATTTTCCCATAGATCGCCGTATCCTTGTGTTGCTGTATCACAAGGGTGACCAAACCAATATGCGTTGTTGTTGAAGATTACATCATTACATGCAACCTCATTGTAGATTGCACCTTGTGGATTTCCATCATCACTGTAGACGTATCCTTCTGCACCGCCCTCAAAGGATTCCTTACAGATAACTGCAGGAGCGCTACATAGAATGTCAGATGGTGTTGCTGAGAAGACTGTTGCCTTGACATCAAAGTCCACCATTGTGTTACCCCAATTGTTGGTAACAATATCTATGTCAAACATTCCTTCTGCATAGAGACCTCCTGGATTGAAGTAATCAATTCCTTCTATCGCAGGGTCGTAGAGATTGAACGGTTGTACGTAGCCAATGATATCGTCATTGACAGATTGCTCATCCCATGCATGGTTGCTCAGTGTTGCTGAGACTCGATAGATGGTATCGTTGAGTAAGTTCGCAGAGATGGAAGCAGTCTCTTCTTCACCAGGGCCGAGATTCTGGAGGTTGAGTTGGCGTTGAAGTGTTTGTGGATTCGGGAAATAAGCAGTATTCTGCTTGTAGATGGTGACGTTATCGATTGCATATCCGTCACGTCCGGACCAACGGGACTCGTTATCGTCCGCAATAGATCCTTCAAAGCCTGAACGGAGGCGGAAACGGACATCGACAGTTTCGCCAGCCCATGGAGAGAGATCGAATTCGCCTGCTCCTTCTTGTGTGAAGTTGCTCCATCCATAGTATGTGCCTGAACTAAAGATACCGTAGTAGTACTTTCCTTCTGCTACTCCGCCGTATCCGTTAATCTTGAAAGCTCGATCGTTGTCGTAGCCACCCCAGATAGAGGAGCCAGAAAGACACTCTCCTGCAACTTGAGCAGAGGTTGGGCAAGCAATGGTCGACCATCCGGTCTCTTCAGATCCAACTTCAATCATTGCAACGTCATCCCAAAGGTCACCAATGAGCCACTGTCCAGTTGTTGCATCAACGGAACCAAGTGCACCATAGCCAAGATGACGGAACAACTCAACGCTTAGGAAGGCACGATCAGAGCCTGTCAAGTCGACATCCTTCAGAGTGAGGGCATCGTCCCAGTGACGGCCATAACCAGACCATTCATCGCCGCTGCTATTGGTCTTGTACTCTCCAGCCCACATAAAGTCGGTTGGGTTCTGATAATTGGCAGAGACGTTTGGCGCATTATTACCATCTGTTGCACCAACGGAATGGTTTGTTTCCAAAATCCAGCTCGAAGACTGATCGATGTATTCATCGAAAGACCATGTACATCCACCGCCACATCCTGTGGCATCAGCAGGAGTATCGAAGTCATGACTGAATACGGTAGTGTTTGAGGAATTTACTTCGTCAACGACCTTGAGTTCGACATCGAGTGTTGCTGATTGAGTGAGCGTGTCCATTCCAGTGTTGGTGATGGTGACGTTGATGTCCCGCGTACCTTCTCCAACGATTCCAAAGAAGCGATCTACTGGATTGATTTCGATACCGGTGACTGCGATGTCTTTACTGTCCATTTCAACAACTGTGACATAGTCATATTGTCCATCCCATCCAAGATTGTCGACCCAGTTTCCAAAGTCATAGGACGTGTGTCCAACAACAATGTCTGGAGCAGATGTTGAAGCACCTGCGAGTTGTCCGATAACAGCGATGTTTGGTCGACGACCTGCCTCGTAGGACAACGGTGTAACGTGTCCACCAGAACCATCAGAGAGGGTTACTTGAACGGTGGTCGGGAAGTTCAACCAGAAAGAGGAAGTGGACCCGCCAGAGGAGTCAGATGTGTTTTGCTGGTATGCAACGGTTGGGTTGACGAAGTCAGGTTCACCATCTCCATTGATGTCAGCCACAGTAACATCGTAGGAGATGTAAGGGCCGAAGTAAGCCAATGCAGGAGTGGACCATGTTCCAACAGCCGATGATGTCGAAAACGTGATGTTTTCGAGGTTTCCTTGTGTCATGGCGATGGTATCGACTGTCCCGTCGTTGTCCATGTCCCCGATATCAAATGCACCGAAGGTATTCGCCATGTTCACAATGTGAGTGTTTTGTTGATTGGTCGTGTGAGAATATGAGTTAGGGAAAGAACCTGTGTTCTGGCTCTTAGACTGGCAAATCCACTCCAATATCGTAACGTTGTCATCGTTTCCTGGCGTGGTTGTTTGGCCGGTTGCATAATCGACTCCTTCGCTGCGGAGAAGCCAAATATCTTCATCGAAGCATTGGCCTGTAACAGTTGTGTCTGATTCTCCCCAATCACCAACTTCTAACGATCTATAAGAAGCGGTGGACGCAGGCCCTAGTGCAGTAGTGTAGCAGTTAACGTTTGGAGTACAAGCAGAAGTAACTGGTCCAAGATACGTCACTACACGTTGATTGGAGATATCCGCCAAAAGATCAAGAATGACGAGGTCATCGTTTCCGTCTTGGTTAATGTCGCCAACAGCAAGATCCCATGCCCAGAAGTGAGTGAATCTCTGGCCGATGGTAAACGAGTTGGAACTGCAACCATCGTTTTCGAGGATTGTCAGGTTTCCTGGCTCACCAGCTGGCGCACCATTATCGTCTGTCTTGAATGGATTGTTTCGCTGGAAGATTGCAATATCAGGTGCACTGTCGCCGTTGAATTCTCCAACTTCGAGGAATTGCACGTTTGAGAACTCGTCCCATTCAGCGTTGCGGGAAGTATTCTTGGAAACCCATACATCGTATCGGTCAGTGAAGTCACCATTCCCATCGTTGAGCAAGATGCTGATGGTGTGTGTACCATCCGTTGCTATCGCCATATCGTTATGGCCATCACAGTTGAAATCTGCAATACCGATATCGATAGGATCGCGATTGGTGGTATAATTTCGTGCGGCTGAGGCACTTGCGTTGGCTGCAAATGCGGCTGTTGTCGATAGAACCATTATGAGCACAAGAAATACGCTTTGGAATTTTTCCCCGATTTGGTTTGTCTTTGTCTGCATCAATATCACTCATTTGAGCCAGCCATACTTCCACTATAACCCCTTTGATTCTGCGTTTCGCCTATTTGGGCGGTAAATGAGGATATTGCACTGTATTTCTAACTTATCCGAGCCAACGGGGGGACGGGCCCCAACCCGTAGCATCTCCACCGTGTATTTTGACGAGTTTGCCAGCAGCGAATAGGGACTCAAGCCACACGCTCAATTCAACCCCAGTTCGACCACCAAGTTTGGTACTAGCAACCTCCTCGATGGTCTCCGTAGCCAAAGCGGTACGGCCTCCTTCACGTACGATGAGGCGCATGAGTTCCTTCAGCCATGCTTCAGCCATTGGATCGACGCTCATTTCTCCTTGAATTGGGCGAGGTTCATCAAGTTCTGAAAAGGCGTCCATAAGTTCGAAGACGTCGTTTGGGCTTGGCGGCTCAAGACCAATTTTTTCTATTTCAATTTCAACATTCAAAGCCCCGATTGGACGCCTAACAACTGGGATTCGGCTTGGATCCGGTTCTGGCCCCATGTCACTTGGAGGAAGGAGAGCGTCTTCTCCATCCACATCCTCCTCCATTGAATCTGACTTCTTGATCGGTGAAATGATACCAATAGGCATCATAGAGCCAACCTCGGAAAGACCGAGTTCATCAATGATACCCTCAACCCACTCTTTTTTGCCCTCGATTGTTACATTGACATCCGTTTCTTCAGAGCGGAACGTAAAACGAACGTCGCCAGATGCCATAACACCAACTCCATTTGGTTCCATTTCAAGATGTCGATTCTGAAGATGCAGCAAGTTGGCGAAGAACAGTGTGTAGGATTCCGCCGTTTCGATAATATTCAACTTCAACTGGAGTATCAAGTCTTACTGACACATTGAACTCCTTGCTGGAACCATCAGTATGCATTGCTGTAACGGTCAACTCTTGTAATGGTTGAACGTCATCAGATACAGGAATCGAAAACGATTCCGTTCCATCCAATCCTAGTGACTCATGGGATTCGCCTTCTTTGAAGGTCAACGGCAGGACTCCCATTCCAACCAAGTTGGAACGGTGAATACGTTCAAAGGATGTTGCAATAACAGCCTTCACACCGAGCAAATAAGTTCCCTTTGCAGCCCAATCTCGAGAAGATCCTGTGCCATATTGTGAGCCTGCAATAACGACCATTGGCCCATCGTTGCTCATCGCAGCATCATAGACAGAAGTGACTTCACCGGTTGCATGGTTGAGAGCGTAACCCCCTTCCGTCCCAGGTGCGAGTTGATTGCGAATTCGAACGTTAGCAAAGGTTCCACGCATCATAATCTCGTGATTGCCACGGCGACTTCCAAAGGAATTGAAATCGCCTTTGTTCACACCGCGTTCGACCAGCCATTTTCCGGCAGGACCGCTCTCAGGGAATGAGCCAGCAGGAGAAATGTGGTCTGTAGTAATTGAATCGCCAAGTTTCAGCAAGACCTTAGCATCATGGATCGGATCGATTGGATCTGCCTCAGCCGAGAGATTTTGGAAGAAGGTTGGCAATCGGATGTAGGTTGAATCTTCTTCCCATGGATATAGAGGGCTTGGTTCGGAAGGAATCGAATCCCAACGCGGTTCATTCATAGCATCGGCGTAACGTTGTTTGAACATCTCTGGTGTAATCGCAGAACGGGCTTCTTCGATTTCAGCAGTTGATGGCCATAGATCGGAGAGCATGACAGGTGAGCCATCGGATGCGGTTCCAATCGGTTCAGTGGTAAGATCGATTTCAAGCGTACCTGCCAATGCATAGGCAACAACAAGGGGAGGAGAAGCAAGATAGGATGCCTTGACTTTACCATGAACTCGTCCTTCGAAGTTCCTGTTTCCTGAAAGAACGCTTCCAACGATCAAATTCGCTTCATCGATGGCTGCATCCACTTCTTCAGGGAGAGGCCCGGAATTTCCGATGCAGGTTGTACATCCATACCCTACAACATTGAAACCGAGCGCATTCAGGTCCTCTTGAAGCCCTGTAGCCTCGTAGTATTCAGTAACGACACGACTACCCGGGGCGAGTGAGGTTCGAACCCATGGTTTGACATTTAGCCCATAAGATCGTGCTTTCCGAGCAACAAGTCCTGCTGCAAGCATAACATCCGGATTGGATGTGTTTGTACACGACGTGATTGCAGCGATAACAACATCTCCATGATTCAAGTCATAGATTTCGCCATCACGTTCAACAATAGCTCCGTTATTCAACTCTGATGCATCTAATCCGTGCCCCTCGAAACCTATATCGTTGGTGAGTGATTCAATGAAATGTGACTTCATATCCTTCAAATCAACACGGTCTTGAGGTCGTTTTGGACCGGCAAGTGCTGGCAGAATTGTTCCTAAATCCAATTCAAGCACATCTGTGTAGGATTTTTCTGCATCGTTTGCATTATACCATAGGCCTTGGGCCTTAGAAAAGGCTTCAACACCAGTGATTGCTTCTTCATCTCGGCCGGTTAGTCGGAGGTATTCGATGGTTCTCTCATCAACAGGGAAGAATCCACAGGTTGCACCATATTCTGGCGCCATATTTGCAATGGTTGCACGATCAGCGAGTGATAGTGCGGTCATTCCCTCGCCGAAGAATTCAACAAACTTTCCGACAACACCGTGTTCACGCAGCATCTCAACAATTCTCAGCGTCATATCAGTAGCGGTGACACCATCGTTGAGTGCACCCGTTAACCGGACCCCTACGACATCGGGTGAAAGCATGTAAATCGGCTGACCAAGCATAACCGCTTCTGCTTCGATTCCACCTACTCCCCATCCAAGGACTCCAAGTCCGTTGACCATGGTGGTGTGAGAATCGGTTCCAACGAGTGTATCAGCGAGCCAAATATTGTTCTCAGCACGAGCCACACTTGCTAAAAATTCAAGATTAACCTGATGAACAATTCCTCTGGAAGGTGGGACTGCTTGAAAGTTAGCGAGTGATTGTTGACCCCATTTGAGGAAGGTATAACGCTCCATATTTCGATGATATTCGATGTCCAAATTGAGTTGCAAAGCATCTGGATTTGCACCAGAAACATCGACTTGAACAGAGTGATCGATGACCAAATCGACAGGAACTTGTGGGTTGACCTTTTCTGGGTCACCGCCCATTTGGACCATTGCATCACGAAGTGCAGCAAGATCAACAACTGCAGGAACACCTGTAAAATCTTGCAGAATCACTCGAGATGGACGGAATGGGATTTCACCACGCTCACCATTGGCTTGCCATCCAGCGATGGCTTTGACATCCTCCTCCCGAATCAAGAATCCATCACAATTGCGAAGGGCGCCTTCCAACAAGACGCGCATCGAATACGGAAGATGCTTGGTTGAAATTCCAGAATCGTCTAGGGCTGAAAGCGCATAATATGCGCCTCCAACCTCAAGTTCTCGCTTTGCTAAAAACGGGTCCAATTCGCTCATGCTTCAAGGGAATCGCGCCCCCCTAATCAACCGAACTGTTCTATTTTCTGTGAGTTCATCACCAGAACTTGTACCAAGGATCCTCAGCATCGATTAGTTCAACAGAAACTACTGTTACTGGATGTACAGATTTCGCTGTAACTTGACTTCCAACATCCGGATCTCCGGAATTCTGTTGAGGAGGATCTCTGCATGTGTCATCGTTAGCACCTTTACATTCTACTTGAGAAATTGCGTCAATGACTTCAATGCCACTTGTGCTCACTCCATCGATTTCACCACGGTAGGCCTTTCCAAAGGCTGTGTAAGAACCATCCAGAGAGTAAGCACCATTAGAATCTACAAGATAGAATTGGCCTCCGGCTGAATTTTCATTCGAACTTCGGGCAGCAGCGATAGTTCCTGGCTCGTGCGTTTGACCAAATTCTGCGGGAATCACCCACTTGGTCATGTCCGTACGACAGTCATCGGTCTGTGCGAAGTTACCCATTCCTTGATCGCACCATCCGAAGAACTTACCAGCATGAGCGCCAGATCCGTCACCGTTCTCAAAATCTCCACCTTGAATCATGAATCCATCGACGATTCGGTGGAAAATTGTACCATCATATCGGTCAGCTTCAGCGTTGGCTCGGAAACTTTCAGCATGCATTGGCGTTTCATCATCATAGAATTCAATCCAAATCTTTCCAGTATGGTCAACATTGTTCGCATCGGTCCAAGTGATTTCCATTACAACATTGCTTTGATTGGACGAGCCAGGGTTATTCGCACCTGCTAATATTGCAAGAACAACAAGGAATACACCAAAAATTACGACTATTCCGGCCAGCGTTGGGCCACCATTGTTGAACATTCGAGGGATGACCGTTTCACTGATACGCTTGTCTTGCATCTCATTGAGAATCTTGTTGTAGAGCGAACTTGTTTTCTTATCTTTTGGATTTTTCTTGCTCGCCTCTCGCAAGAACATAGCCGCCTTTCTATAGTCCGATTTGGATTCGTTTATTTTGGCGATGTTCCATGTTGCTTCTCCAACCAATCGTGCCGTCATTGGCTCAATGGCCTGTGGATCGGCCGCACGTAATGTTTGCAACGCGCCCTCATTCTTTCCTTTCGTAATGTCGTTCGCCGCTTTTTCCCAAGCCTCGCTCAATGCATCGTCCGCCATGGTCACTCAGAACCGACTTCTATTTTTGACCTTCACGGATGTTGCCGATGAGGTTTTCACGGCAACATATTGAAGTGATGAAAGCGATGGGCGTAAAATAAGAGGCCGCGGCATCCGTCGCAATAGCCTAAGGAGACACAATAGATGGATACCATCGCCAACGACTTCACCATCAACATCGCAACCGCCAACGGAACTGGTTCTCAATCGGCCAACTTGATCCTCTTACAGTCTCTTTTCGACATGGGAGTTCCTGTTTCAGGAAAGAATCTATTCCCTTCCAATATCTCTGGCCTACCAACATGGTACATTGTTCGACTTTCGGATGATGGATATCAAGCGCCAGGCGATCGAACGCACATCCAAGTCCTTGTTAACAAGGCAACATGGGCTGAAGATCTTGCTGCACTTGAACCAGGATCCGTGGTAGTTTGGAACATGGACTCAAAGATGCCAATGGACCGAGAAGATGTTGTCTCTTACCCAGTACCGATGACGAAACTTGCTCGTTCACTCAGTCCAAAACTTGCCAAACTAGTCACCAACATTGTCTATGTTGGAGCCCTTGCAGAAATACTTGGAATTACCGATGAAGCCTTGCACAAGGCTGTTGCTGGCCAATTCAAAGGAAAGGCTTCTGCGATTGAACTTAACAAAACTGCCCTAGAACTAGGACGTAATCATGCCAGGGAGAATTTTACCAAGAGCGACCCGTACGTCGTCGAATCTCGAGCGATTGAGAAACAACGATTCTTCATGGAAGGTAACGAAGCGGTTGCCCTCGGCTGTATCTTTGGAGGAGTGCAACTTCTCGCGTGGTATCCAATCACCCCATCATCAAGCCTTGCAGAAGGCATCATTGGCTGGCTACCTCGCCTACGTACCAACGACGAAGGTGAATCCACATGTGCGGTAATCCAAGCTGAAGATGAGCTTGCAGCAGCCGGAATGGTCCTCGGGGCTGGCTGGGCTGGTGGCCGTGGTATGACTGCAACATCCGGACCAGGTATTTCTCTCATGCAGGAATTCATCGGCCTTGCCTACTTTGCTGAGATTCCTTCCGTCTTCTGGGACGTGAACCGTGTTGGCCCGTCAACAGGTCTGCCAACCCGAACCCAACAATCCGATATTTCCATGCTTTACGAAGGAAGTCACGGTGATACACAACACATCGTCATCATTCCAGGTACTATCGAAGAGTGTTTCGAATTCGGATGGCGAGCATTCGATATCTCTGAGCGTTATCAGACACCTGTCTTTGGACTTTCGGACCTCGATTTGGGAATGAATAGATGGGCATGTGAAGGTTTCACCTATCCTGACACGCCAATGGATCGTGGTAAGACAATCCGCGATCAAGATGTGTTCGATGCCATGGAGAACTTTGGCCGATACCGGGACCTTGACGGCGATGGTATTCCTTATCGAACACTGCCTGGAAGCGGAATGGCTCCAATTCTCTATCGTGGAACAGGCCACAACCCTGACGGGGTCTACTCAGAAAAGCCAGAAGATTACTTCGCGCTCATGAAGCGATTAAAGGACAAAATCAACGGTGCTAGAGACAATCTTCCTGAACCGTTACTTCGCGAAGAAGTAGAAGGTGATGTAGGAGTTATCTACTATGGTAGTATGGAAAACACCATCCAAGAGATCGACGACATACTCGAAGATACTGGGCTTAAAGTCAGCCAGTGCCGTGTTCGTTCACTACCTATTCACAGCGAAGTTGAAGCATTCATTCGCCGACATCGAATGACCATCGTTCTAGAAATCAATCGCGATGGCCAACTCTGGGGTATTCTACGCCGAGAACTTCCAAACGACATCGTTGGCAAGGTCCATTCCGTCGCTTATTCTGACGGTATGCCTCCACGTGCTCGTATCTATGCTGAGAAAATTCTTGAGACGATCAAGGGGGTGAGCCAATGAGCGACAAACCTGCACGTGCAATCAAATTGAATGTCATTAACGAGCCAAAGGACAGTTACAAAGGCGGCCCATCTTCACTCTGCCCAGGTTGCGGTCATGACCAAATTTCTAATGTCGTCATCAATGCAGCATGGGAGAATGGAATCAAGCCTCATCGAATTGCAAAGATGTCTGGTATTGGATGTTCCTCAAAGACCCCGGCGTACTATCTTGGACAATCTCACGGATTTAACACCGTACACGGTCGTATGCCATCCGTTACAACCGGAGCATATACCATCAACAAGGACTTGCTGTATCTCGGTGTTTCTGGCGATGGTGATTCCGCTTCTATCGGTATTGGTCAATTAATTCATGCAATCCGACGAAATATGGACATGGTCTACATCGTTGAGAACAACGGTGTTTACGGACTGACCAAAGGGCAATACTCCGCAACAGCTGACATCGGGTCTAAGAAAAAGAAAGGAAAGGCTAACGAGACCCAACCAATCGATCTTTGTGCACTTGCTATCAACCTTGGATGTACCTTCGTTGCTCGTTCCTTCTCTGGTTCAAAGAAGCAACTTACATCCTTGTTGAAGGCGGCGATGTCGCACAAGGGGTTTGCTCTTATTGACGTCATCTCCCCGTGTGTGACCTTCAACAACAATGACGAATCGATGCGTTCGTATCAATACGTCAAGGAAAACGAAATAACATTACACATGGCCGATTATATCCCTCATTTTGAACCGATGGCAGAAGTTGAAGTTCCTGAAGGACACTTTACCGATATCACACTTCATGATGGTTCAACCATTCGACTTGAAACGATTTCAGATACTCACGATCCGAGCGATTCGATGGCTGCACTTACTGCCCTGCATGAAGCAGAAGTCGAGAAGAAGCACGTCACGGGACTTCTTTACTTTGATGCAAACAAGCCATCCCTAGCAGAAGATCTTGGTCTTGTTGAGACACCACTCCTCGATGTTAGTGACGATGATTTGCGACCATCTGAGGAAATGCTTGATACCATCAATAAAGAATTTTTGAACGTGTGATACAACAAATCTCCTAAAAGGGAGCAGGGATAAGTGAGGATTGTGGACGACAAAATCCTGCTTGGAATTATCATCGGTGCCGGTTCAGCCCTTTTCTTCCTGATTTTGTTCTTCATCAATCGCTTGCGTAAGCGACGTGATTTGAAGCAACAAATGCAACTTCGGACAGCAAGTCGTGCTCCATTGTCGAGTATGCGTTCTCAGCGAAACGATCGTCGAAATGCTCGGCAACACGTCGTCTCGCGAGGACTTCAACTCGATCAACTCAATGATTCGGCACAACAAGCCTACCAACAACGACAACAACGGCGTGTTTCTCAATATACCGACCTCCAACTGGTCATGGATGAAATCTTCATTCCCGAACGAGATGCTGTTGAAACGGAAGACGAAGAAGATGAGTCACTCGAAGATCGTTCAACCTGGATTGCAGAGAACGAAGACAACCTCAATGCTCACGCAAATTTGGTTGCAGAAGAAGAGGTTGGGACCGGCATTTCTGTACGAGTTACAGATGAAGAAGATCGTGAATTGATGGAACGACTCGCCCGTGAAGGTGGGAAATCAGGTGTCGTTCAAATCAGCCTTGCATGGGACGATTACAACGATCTCGATATGCACGTCTTCTGTCCTTCAGGAGAACGCATTTACTTCAACAATCGAAAGAGTGTCTGTGGTGGTGAACTCGACGTCGATATGAACGTTAGACCAAAGTCAAAGAAACCGATTGAAAACGTTGTATGGACCGATGAAGCTCCCGATGGTGAATACAAGATAGGCGTTCATTTCTATCGACATCATCGTAAGCGACGAACCAAGAAGACCTGCCAATTCCGATTACGTGTTGTAACATATGGACAAGCCAAAGAGTACTCTGGTGAACTCACTCATGGTGATCCTATGTCCATGATCACCTCGTTTATTCTCATCAAACCCGATGAAGAAGAATGATTTGTGAGCGGCTTAAACAAGAAGGACTACTCGGCCTCAATAACAAACACAAGAGTAGTCCCTCCCGGATTTGAACCGGGGTCGGAGGAACCAGAATCCTCCATGATGGACCGCTACACTAAGGGACTATGCCTCTGCGAATTTAATGGACTTCTTGAAATCGACGGTAGCGCCAATCTCAAACATCTGCAAAACGATACATCCAGCGAGAAACCCATGAAAGCATCATGATAATCATGAATGATGCGAGGGCATATTTTGCCCAAGGTTTTGGAGGTTTTCGCTCTGGCCATGGATCGATTCCCAACTCTTCTGCTTCATCGACCAACTTGGCAAGATGCTCAAGTTCTTCCTCAACAGAATTGGCCTTCATGATGTTTCGAAAACATCCCAGTTCATCAATCTGCGTCTTTTCAATATCTTAAATCAATGATAATTTAATAAATTGGCAGTTACTGGTTAATACGATGAATAAGACACTTGCTCTTCTTATTGTAGCCTCACTCCTGCTTGCAGGATGTACCGAACTAACATCCTCCGATGACGGGGAAACTATGAATATTGAAGTCAATGAAGACATTGCACTCGAGAAGATTAACGATTTCGTGACCGTTGATGAGAGTGAATCCTTTGGAATTACCGTCATGTACGAAGTCGATGCGAGTTCGATGAACATGGGTGAAATGATGGATCTTGATGAAGACACTGTCATAATAGTGGAAATGACAGAAGCATGGTCTCCTGAGGGATACCACTCATCCGAAGTAATGGGTATGGACGATGGCGATGTTATCATCTCGATGGCCTCTTCCATAACACATATTGGAAACAACATGTACATGACTATCGAATACGATATTGATGGCGAACTAGGAGCCGATGCAACTGATGAAGAAAGTGCAGAGCACGCCATGATGGTTGCCACAATGCCTGAGCCCGAGTCCTTCTCAATGGTCTCAGCAACAACTCACACTGAAGTTATCGCAGCAATGGCTGAGGAAACTGCAGACAACAGTGAAGACATGGATCCTATGGCTATGCTTGAAATGATTGAAATGATCGAAGAGTACGGGCAATTTACTCCAGCCGGAACTGTTGATGGACTCCAGATGTTTGATGCTACGCTCGACATGGATGCAATGATGGCAGATGAAATTCCAACACCTGATGAAGCCCTTGAGATGTGCGATAATGACGGAAACGGAGGAATTTCTTGGACCGAATTAATGTCTGAGGAATGTGATGGTCCAGATGAAGATGGTAGTGATGATGATGATGCCCTTGAAACGCTCTTCAATGATGCTGATGCTGATTCGAGTGGGGAGTTGACCATTGATGAACTTGAAGACTTTATCGACGCTGTAACAGCCTTCTACGACGAAGAAGAAGATATGAGCGATGATGATATGGAAGAAATGCCAGCTATGAAGGTTGCATTCACAAGCACTGGAGACATCGAATACTTCTCAATGGAGATGGAAGAAATTGAGGTGAAGATGTATATTCTTAGTGAAAGTAAAGTGGATGAACTATTCACTGATGTTGATGCTGGAGAACTTGCAGCACTTCCTTTCACGATTTCAGACGAACTTGACCCATGGGAGTATGACGACGAATTCTATTGTGACGATGGTTCAACCATCCCAATGAGTTATGTCAACGATGGATACGAAGACTGTGCCGGTGGTGAAGATGAAATGGACATGGACGGTCATGATGATGACCATGACGACCATGATCATGGAGACCACGGTGATCATGGAGACCACGGTGATGACCATGGCGATGATGAATGTCCTTTCGACCCGGATGCACCTGACTCACCCTGTTCAGGGCATGCCGAATGTGACACTTCAAGTTCAATGTATGATGAGGATGCTTGCCTTAGTATGATAATGGAATACTGTGAAGACAATCCTGATGATCCGGGTTGTGGAGATTTCGCTGATATGCCTACATTCATTTGCGGATCAGATGGAACTGAAATCCCATTCGAATACGTCAATGATGGCGATGATGACTGTCCTGATGGTTCA
>DAKS01000054.1:0-46289 GCA_002499195.1 Euryarchaeota archaeon UBA443 | reverse complement strand
TAATGAAGTCAACTGGTTCGATTGTATGGATGGAAGTACAATTTCGATTACACAAGTAAATGATGGAACCGATGATTGTCCTGATGGTGAAGATGAAATGCCAGATATGTACATCGAGATTACATTCATTTGCGGATCAGATGGAACTGAAATCCCATTCGAATACGTCAATGATGGTGATGATGACTGTCCTGATGGTTCAGATGAGCAAATATATGACAGCGATGGTAATGAAGTCAACTGGTTCGATTGCATGGATGGAAGTGAAGTCTGGATTTCACAAGTAAATGATGGAACCGATGATTGTCCTGATGGTGAAGATGAAATGCCAGATATGGATGATGACCATGACCACGGTGATGATCATGACGATGAATTCTATTGTGACGATGGTTCAACCATCCCAATGAGTTGGGTAAATGATGGAATGGTAGACTGCCCCGATGGTGAAGATGAATACGATTCAGATCATGGCACCCATGATGATTCTGATGAAATCGTAATGTACATCACGTCTGAGATGGATTTCTACTTTGAAGGCGATATGTCCGACTACAAGATTGAACTTGCAGAATGTGACTACGATTACGATATGGATGCTATGGAAGAAACCAAAACCTGCACCACGGTGGTGTCCGTTGCAGTTGCAGATGCATCTGTAGCAGATATTGGTGGCATCATGTTCCATGACACAGATAGTTCAGGAACTATTTCAGTCGGTGACATGATTCACATTGGTGAAAACGGCGATTGGGATGAAGTTCGATTGTACTCCATCTCTGCAGATGCTTACAGCGATGAGAGCCCGGCGCATGATGTACCAGGATTCACTGGACTTGTTGGAATGCTTGCACTCCTTGGAGCTGCATTCATTCGACGAAACGAATGAAGTCACAAAGGCTTGAAGCGGTCCACCCTTAGGGTGGAACATGAGCGAGGTACCCCAAGGTGTGAACCTTCCCGCATTTGCGAGGAAGCCTCCACGTCCCACGGTGACGTTAACGCTAACTCGTGATGGAGAGAACGGTGTCGAAGTTCTTCTGGGACGACGTGCTGAATCTATGCGGGCTTTCCCAGGCTACTGGGCATTCCCTGGTGGAGGAGTATCAAGAACAGATCATGAAGGTGAATCATTTGTTCAGAATACCACAAGTGGATCAACTTCTGCTATCGTAGCAATCGTTCGAGAAATGACCGAAGAGTTGGGTGTTGTTCCAAATGGTACTTCTGTATCTTCAATCGATGTTGAACTGCGAAAGAACATCCTTGAGGACAAACTGGCTTTCATTGGTGCTTTGAAAGAAGGAAATATGAAAATCGACACTTCTGGATTGCGCCACATATCTAGTAGGACAACACCTCCATTTGGACCGGTTCAGTTTGAGAATACCTTCTTTCACCTACATATAGGAGATCAGGAGTTTAATCCTTCAACAGATCTTCAAACTGAATTTACGGCTCTTGAATGGATGAAACCATTCGAAATGATCGAACGATGGAAACGTCATGAAATCCGAGTAGCGCCACCTGTTGTTACACTCTTGATGGAGGTTGATAGGACACTGAATCATTTCAAAGGCGACATGATTCAAACTGCTCAAGATTTGGCGGTGAGACAGCCAGGTCGTCGTTCAATCTTGTTTGCTAATGGTGTAGAAGTCGTTCCTGTCAAAACAGCAACACTTCCTCCTGCTGATCACACCAATGCCTACCTTGTAGGCGATCCTGAAGGTGAATTCGTTCTTGTCGATCCTGCTTGCAGAATGCGTGAAGGTATGGAGGAGCTTGCAGAGGCGGTAGACCGGCATAGTGGTGAATTGGTCGCTATTCTCTTCACACATTCGCATGGAGATCATATCGGCGACATGGATTTACTTCGCGAAGCCTTTGATGTTCCCATTTGGGGAAGTGAATATACTGCCAAATCCGTTCATTGTGATCGAATCCTTGTCGATGGTGAGATTCTTCAACTCGGAAACCAAGAATGGACCGTTCTGATAACTCCAGGCCATCATCCTGGTCACATTTGTCTTCATTCTGAAGCAGGTCTAATCGCTGGCGATATGGTCGCAGGAATTGGAACAATCCTCATTCCTCCTGGAACTGGTGACATGGATGTTTACATTGAGCAACTCAAGCGTTTGGAAAAGATTGAACCTCATTTGATGTTCCCCAGCCATGGCCCCGTCATTCCTCTACCAAACAAGACCCTTGCATACTACATCAAGCACCGAATGGAACGTCACCAACGTGTTCTTGATGCAGTAAAATCAGGACTGAAAACGGTTTCTGAAATCTCCGTACAAGCCTACGCCAATACTCCTGATGCACATCCGGGCCTTGCTCAAGACCAGACGCTCGCTCACCTTCTTTCACACGAACGCTCTCAACGTGTAAAGCAAACAGACCAAGGATGGATCAGAGGCGATGATTGAATGGCTTATCGAGTTGTAATTACCAAAGCAGGAGGACCGAAAGTCCTCGATATCCAAGAAATTCCTATTCCTGAACCGGGCCAAAATGAGATTTGTATCGCCGTATATTTTGCAGGGATTAATTTCGCAGACACGTTAATGCGTCTCGGTTTCTATCAACCGCGCCCTCCATTCCCGTTTACACCAGGTTACGAAGTGAGTGGAGTTGTGCACTCCATTGGAAGCGAAGTTGAAGGTTTCGAAATAGGACAGCGAGTTGTCGGTTTGATGCGAACAGGAGGGCAGGCTAGTCACGTCATTGCAGATGCATCAAGAACTCTACCAATTCCTGATGAAATCTCACTTGAAGCGGCTGCTTCGATGCCTGTGACCTACATCACAGCACATCACATGCTTCATCATCTTGGAAATCTCAAGTCAACGGATTCTGTTCTTATTCATGGTGGCGGAGGTGGTGTTGGAACTGCAGCCCTACAACTCTGTCAGTGGGCCGGTGTAGGCAATGTCTGGTCGACTGCTTCTGCGGCCAAGGCGGACATCATTCAGTCCTATGGAGCGACTGCTATCGACCGCCATAGAGAAGATTTTGTTGAAATTATTAAATCAGCAACAAAAGGAAAAGGAATTGATCACATCCTAGATCCTATTGGAGGGGGGCATCTAAAACGCAGCCTTTCAGTTCTCGCTCAAGGTGGTAAATTGTACACCTATGGAATGTCTTCAGCTGCTCCGTCTTCAAAACGTTCACTATGGAAAGCACTCAAAGCATTACGAAGTAGACCGAAATTCGACCCAATGGTCATGATGTCAAGAAATCAAGGTGTCTTTGGCATACATATGGGCACTTGGAATGATGAAAAAGTGATGCAAGAGCAAATGGAGAACATCATCAAGGGCATTAAAACAGGTGCTCTCACACCAATCATTGATTCCATCTATGATGCGAAAGATGTTGCATTAGCACATCAGCACATTCATGATGGGAAGAACATTGGTAAAGTACTGTTGAAGTTTGTAGATTAGGAGATGGTGACATGAAGGACTCAATGACTGGTTTCGATGTTCGAGCGGTATCGTTGGAACTGGATGCTTGGTCAGGTGCCTATGTCAAGAAAGCCTACATGCCTCACTATGAGCAAATCGTTCTTCGAATAAATCCTAAAGAAGCGGAACAATTCGATTTGGTCATTGTACGGGGACAACGTGTTTACACCTCGAAACGTGATCGCCCAATGCCGATGACACCACCTTCATTTGCAATGGTATTGAGAAAGCATCTGAAGAATGCACGAATGACAAAGGTGGAACAACTTGGATTCGATCGCGTACTTATGTTCCGATTTGATACAAAGCACGGGCAACGCTCCCTAAGTGTTGAATTGTTTCGAAATGGAAATGTAATCTTGATGGATGAAAACGGCGTCATCATTCAACCGTTAACGCATGCCAGTTATTCTGGACGGACCATCAAGAAGGGCGAGGTATATGTCCCTCCTCCTGCAGCTATCGACCCACATACACTCACTATCGAATCACTCAAACAAGTATTCGATGACTCCGATCGCGACCTCGTTTCAACCCTAGGAGGTAAAATCAATCTCGGGGGCATCTATGCCAATGCAGTTTGTGAGCATGCTGGTCTTGAAGCAAACAGTTCTACCAACGATGCAGATACATCGATCGTCCTAAATTCACTCTCGCACTTTTTGGATGAATTGAATTCGAGTCAAACAGGACACCTCATTCTCAAACCAACATCGGATTATGACATAAAAATGCTCGAGGAGATTTCAAGCATGGAAGTACTCGATGCCAAATCAAGTACGGCTATTCGTGAAACTGCCAAGGAAGCAACACCACTCTTGCTTCCAGCGCATTCCGATGCGATAACTTACGAATGCTCAAGCCTTTGCTCTGCAATAGATGCATGGAAGGGCCATCATGATGCCAATGCCCTTGCACGAAGAGAACAAGAGAAATTGGATGCTGCTGCACCTGGCCGAGGCCATTCTACCGAAGTGGAAAAATTGGAACGGCGGCTGAAGCAACAAGAAAAGGCGCTTGATGGATTTGCCAAGAAGATCGAAAAACAACAAGCCATTGGTCATGCTATTCAAGAACATTGGACACATGTTGAAACCATTTTACAACAAGCAAGAAATGCTGTTGAAAAGCAGGGATGGAAGCCTGTTTTGAAAGGACTAAAAGAAAACCCTTGGGTTGATTCTGGAAATGCTGCGGATCGCACAATGATGGTTCGACTTCCTGATGAAGAAGGGCAACCGGGGCAAGTATTCACGCTTCATCTCGATGATTCTGTACACCAAAATGCACAACGATACTTCGAGGCTGCCCGTAAACAGAAGGACAAGACTACGGGGGCAACAACAGCACTTGCAGATACTAAGGTTGCATTCAAGCGTGCTCAGAAAAAAGAAGCGAAACAAAAGGCAAGTGGCCGAATGCAAACCGTTCGAAGATCAAAACGCCTGTGGTTTGAACAGCATCGATGGAGCATGATTTCAGGAGGTCATCTCCTTGTTGGAGGACGTGACGCTAAAGGCAATGATTCCATTGTCAAGAAGCATCTTTCAGGAGGCGATATGTACCTTCACGCCGATATTCATGGCGCCCCAAGTTGCAGCCTACGAGAGGCTCAAGGATTTGCCCTCGTCGAGGAACCTTACGGGCAACTACCTCCTGGAGTTCCGTCCTTCAAACTTGTTGACAAACTCGGAGATGAACGCATTACTGATGCTAAACTGGAAGAGGCTGCAACGCTTGCACTCTGTTGGAGCCGGGCATGGAATGGTGGAGGGGCGCATGGGACCGTATTCGCTGTAAAACCTGCCCAAGTTTCAAAATCAGCGCAAACGGGAGAATACGTTGGAAGAGGGGCGTTCATCGTACGAGGACAGCGACAATGGTTCAAGGATTTGGATGTCCAAATGGGAATTGGTTTGGTTGCAATCAATGGAGTTCCATTGCTCATGGGCGGTACAGTTTCTGCCATCAAAGAACGTTGTCAGCGATATGCTGTTCTTTCACCTGGGCAAACCAAAAAAGAGCAACTTGCAAATCGGATCTACAAGGCGACTGGCCTACGTACAGATGATATCTTATCGATATTACCTGGAGCATCAGATATCATTGAAGATGTAGGCGTTTTTAGCCCGTATAAATCGCAAGAAGAGGAATGATTGTTCTTCATCGAGTTACATACATTGCCACAGCATTACCGCCTCCAAGACAAAGCGTAACGATTCCAGACTTTGCGTCGAGACGGCGCATGACTCCAAGCATAGTAATCAAACATCGTGATCCACTCGAGCCTAGTGGATGGCCAATACTAACCGCTCCGCCGTGAAGATTGAATCGATCATTGGGAATTCCAATCTCTTGAGCAATAGCACATGAAGCCGACGCGAATGCTTCGTTGTGTTCATAGACATCGATGTCAAGAACGTCGAGGTCATTTCTGTTAAGGAGATCCCTAACTGCGGGAATCGGAGCACTCATCACTCGCTCTGGCTCGACACCAGCGGTGCAGTAATCTTCGATAGTAGCAATAATCTCCCAACCCTGTTCATTTGCAAAGGACTCAGATGTTACAAGCACTGCGCTCGCACCATCGTTGAGTGTACTCGCATTACCTGCCGTCACAATACCTTCCTTATCGAACACAGTCCGAAGCTTAGAAAGGCCTTCTGCAGTCGAATTCGAACGAACACCCTCATCACGATTGAGAACGATAGGATCGCCTCTTCGCTGAGGTATCGAAATTGGGAAGCATTCCCAGTCAAACCAACCTTCATCCCATGCTTTCGCAGCCTTGAGGTGGCTTTGTGCAGCGAATTCGTCTGCTTGATTGCGATCGATGGAACACTCTTTGGCAACAACTTCACCAGTATTGCCCATATGCATATTATTGTATACATCCCAAAGACCATCATGAATCATTGAATCGATCAATTTGGAGTCTCCCATTTTTTGGCCGGTTCGCTGACCCATCAATAGTTGAGGAGCATTGGACATACTTTCCATTCCACCTGCAATGACAACGTTGTGCTCACCCATTCGAACGCTTGTTGCAGCTTGCATAACCGCACGAAGCGATGAACCACAGACCATGTTGATTGTTACGCAAGAAGTTTTTACAGGCAATCCAGCACCAAGCGCAACCTGCCGTGCAGGTGCTTGCCCAACACCTGCTTGCAGTACTTGTCCCATCAAGACTTCATCAACAAGCCCTGAAGAGGGTTCAAATCCTACACGTTGGCATAATTCCTTCACAGTTGCAACACCCAATTCTATGGAAGAGAGCGATGAAAGTGAGCCCATAAATCGCCCAATCGGCGTTCTTGCAACACCGCAAATGACCGCCTTATGATTTGGCATGTTGACTGCATTGGTAACGACCTCTTGAACATACGCATGGCTCGCTTTCATGCAAACAAAAGGGTTGATGAACTCAACCACGTGCGAACATCATGGCCAAATTCAAGACTGAATTGAACACGACGAGAAATGTTGATGAAATGCGAAGTGTTGAGGTTGAGATCGATTTCACAAGCAACGCACTTGCATCGATTCTGTATCGGCAAGGAGAAACCGTAGTCCTTGCTTGTTGTACCAAAGAGGCTCGACTTCCTGGATGGTTTCCACGAGATTCTAACAAAGGATGGGTCCATGCTGAATACTCGCTTCTTCCAGGTTCAACCGATTCACGTTTTCGTCGAGAACGAAGAGGAGCAAAGGGGAGGACACAGGAAATTGAGCGTCTAGTCGCTCGTTCACTAAGAGCTGCTGTTGACCTTGAGGAACTTGGTCCAATTGCATTGAACGTTGATTGCGACATCCTCAATGCAGATGGAGGGACTCGATGCGCTTCGATTACCGCAGCAAATCTTGCATTACGTCTTGGCGTTCGCCGATTGATTGCTGCTGGTGTTTGTCTGCCTCAGAACATGCGCCCAAACGAAGAACAACGACGTTCTGGATGGAGTGCTCCTGTGCTTTCTGAAGACGAACAGATGGCTCATGAAATGCGAGTCATGCCACACGACGTTGCTGCAATCTCCGTCGGTCTTATCGATGGAAAGTCGTATCTTGATCTTGATTACAATCTTGATTCGAATGCAGATGTTGACATGAACGTCGTTAAGGTCAGTAATGGGGCATTCGTTGAAGTTCAAGGGACTGGAGAAGAATCAACCTATCAGCGTGAAGAACTCGATGCACTTCTTGATATGGCCGATATTGGTTTCTCTTCGCTCTTTGAGATGCAAAAAACTATTCTTCATGGTCAAGAATAATCAACGAAGCCTTGAAATCTTGAGTGTCGTCGCAGGGACGCAAGGGTTGGTAGCTTAGTTGGGAGAGCGCGGCACTGAAGATGCCGAGGTCGCCGGTTCAAGTCCGGCCTAACCCACCATGCAATATCAATGGGTTCATTTGCTACCGCACATGTAGGCCTTTCATGGGCGAGGCTGTAGTTGGGGATGAGTTGCCCAAAGAACAGGTTGAACCCGAATCAAAAAGTGACCCCCTGCTCAAAGAATTGAATGAAATACGAAGGAGACGAACTGATGGTGAAAGTCGAAGTATGTTCGCCAAAAAGGAGAATCCTGTCCTATTGATGGGATTTGCTTACGGCATTCTGTATGGAGCGCTTATTCTTTCGATGTCATCCGGACTCCTTGGCCAGTCAACGTCGCTGGACCATTCTGCATCTACAACCTTCCTAGATAGTGGGGAACCATGTATTGAAATCGACGAAGAGCCATGGATCCTTATTTTCCCGAACGAGGATGCTGAACAATTTTCTTTGAATGCATACAACCTTCCTGCAGGAGTTGCAATCTTAGAATACAACATTCAAGATAAGGAATCAAATCAGAATTCTCCCCCCACTCGGGTTGAACGTGTACTCGATGAGGAAATCAACCGAGTATCGCAAAGAGAGGATTACAGTACTTTGGAAGAGGGTACATACGATGTCATTCTCACCGTTAAATTGTACAACAACTCCGATGATGCAAAAAATGAAATCAATATGACAAACACTTTGTCAAAGTCTCTCGAATTTGAACTTGAAATTGGAACCAAAGGCGGAATTATTCCATTCATCGGAGGTGAAGAACATCGCGATGTGCGAATAACTGATTCAGGCTCGAGATCATGTTGGTCTATCCAAGAGCTAGGTAATTGGGCTTACATCCTCGTCGGTGCTGAACTTGGGGGAGGAAGAGAAACTGCAATGCTCGCTGGTGGTGCAGCCGGAATCCCTGCTTGGTGGATGGCATTCAATTCGCTATCACTATCCGTATTTACCTTGTTAATCGCTTATCCACTAATGTACAAAGTCTACCACCAAGAGGCGGATGATATTCTCTCTCGAAACCACATTATACGTTTGGTAGATGATATCATCACTCGCTGTGAGCGTCGCCTTGGCATAGTGGTTGATCATGACCTAGCAAAGATAGAACCGCGCGAACTTTCCATTGACATCATGATACCCTACAAGAACACCGAGAATACACTGACCGATAGCAAGAGTATTCGCGATGAAATTCTCAAAGAAGTTCTTGAGGAATTTGCATTGTTCCGAGTTTTCAAGCCGGTTCAACTTACCGTACGAACAATCGGTTCTGGCCAGGCGATCGATTTCGATTCCGGTGTTGGAGTCGGCGTGGGCAATCGTGATGATGAAGCCCCTCCAGAAAACTACACTTCGTTCTTTGAAGAACTCCACTCTCTTTCACGAATAGAGGATGAAGTTCGAGACTCACTCGACCTATACTTCGTTCGTGATAAAACGCTTGATTTGCAAAATGCAGTGATTACAAGCGATGATAGAATTGTGTTTGTATCGGTGATTTTCAAACCGACCACCCGCCTTGCTTTCTTCCGATTTAAGCGACAAGCATCCGAGGTAGAAGATGAACTACGGAACTATATATTTGAGCGAAACCAAAGTCTCCTAACCTCGCAGGAACTGATCGTCAAGGCACGAAATCAGGTTTCGACTCTATCCGATCGCTCTGGTGCAGGGCGTGTTGAACGCAAGGGCGACAAGGACGAGCGTATTGCAGCCGTTGCTCGACAAGATGGGTTTGGAGGCCGAATGTTGCAAACCAAACTGCTTGGAGATATTCTATCCACCGTAGAATACACTGCAAACGAAAAACGTGAAATGATTAACAAGTGGGGATTCTGGGGGCTCATAGTATTCGTATGGATTCCATTCATGGCCTCTGGAGTTCTTGTTGGAGCCATGCTTGGTCTACTCTCGCGCATGAAATTCATGCGCGTTCTCGTCGCGACAATGGTCGGTGGATTCATTGCATCCATAACATGGGCATATACGGCTGAAGGAATCATCAAGATCATGCACAAGTACAAACTTGAGGCTGTAATTCCAATCATGATTATTGTCTTCATATTGGGAGCAATTCTCCATATCCGCTCCACAAAGATTCGTCGGCAAACCGAATTGTTTGAAGATACACTTTTGGATAACTTCCACAACGATATCAAAGAGAAATACGGTTCTTGAGGCTTCATTATGGATGCCATTACCTCCATCGAAGGTCGCCCTGATACTGTGGGAGATAAAGCGAAAATCGGCATTCTTGTCGCATCTGATCGTGCCTCTTCGAATGAGTATCAAGATGAAGGAGGACCTGCAATTCTTGAGTTTTTGATCGAAGCGGTGATGTCTCCTTTGGAAGTTCATTATCGCTGTATTCCAGACAAACAGTCTCTCATTGAATCGACGATGATTGAACTTGCTGACGAAGTCGGTTGTCACGTGGTTGTAACAACCGGTGGAACAGGTCCTGCGGAACGCGATGTCACTCCCGAAGCAACCGAACGTGTTGTTGAACGAATCATGCCTGGATTTGGTGAGCAAATGCGTGCTATTTCACTACAATACACACCGACTGCAATCCTGTCAAGACAAACAGCAGGAATTCGAGGCTCTTGCCTCATTTTCAATCTCCCTGGCCGGCCCAAATCAATCCGAGAAACCATCGATGAAATATGGAAAGCTGTTCCGTATTGCGTGGACTTGATTGGAGGCCCATACCTCGATTGCAATGAAGAGGTGTGCGATGCATTCCGTCCAAAAAACGGAAGGCGCCGATAAGAGCATTCATTGACTTGATGCTCTGAGACCAAATCGATTGAAGATGTCAAGTCTATTGATTCAGAATGCCACAATGGTCCTACCTCATACAACTGTTGTAGGTGATTTGCTCATTGAGGAAGGTCGTATATCGAACATTCAACCTGGAGGAGGTATCATTGCAGAAGGTCAGGTTCAGACAATCGATGCTACTGGACTCCACCTTCTACCCGGCATCATTGATCCACAAGTCCACTTCCGCGACCCTGGCCAACCTGAAAAAGAAGATTTGTACACGGGCTCTTGCGCAGCTGCAAGCGGTGGAGTAACATCATTTCTCGATATGCCAAACAATGTTCCAAGTCAAACCACACTGCAATCGATGCATGAGAAAATTGCAACTGGTAATAGACGTTGTGTAACCAATTTTGGATTCTTCATCGGTGCTACGGAATCCAACGTCGAAGAGTTGCAAAAGGCTGTAGGAACACCCGAGGTGCCAATCGCAATTCCAGGAATTTGTGGAATTAAAATATTCATGGGATCTTCAACGGGAGACCTCCTCGTCAACGAGTCTGATGCTCTTGAAGAGATATTCACCAATACTGCAGGCTTGATTGCTGTCCATGCTGAAGATGAGACACGTATGATTGAGCGAAAGAAGATGATTGAAGGCCGTACAGATATGGCTGCTCACGCTGAATGGCGAGATGAGGAGACTGCATTGATTGCTACAAAACGTGCTGTAGGATATGCTCAGGCTACAGGCCATCGGTTGCATGTTCTTCATCTCACATCTGGGATTGAGGCCGATTGGTTGAATGGAATTACCTCGATGTATGGTAAAGAAGGTGAGGCCCACATTACCACTGAAGCATTACCTCAACACTTGACATACGATGAGAGAGATGTTGAACAACTAGGTACGCGATTGAAGATGAATCCTCCAATTCGATATCAGAAAGATAAGCAGACTCTATGGAATCGACTTCATGATGGAACGATTACATGCATTGCAACAGATCATGCCCCTCACACGTTAGAAACGAAAGCAAAGGGATTTCCGTCAGCCCCTAGCGGAATGCCTGGTGTTGAAACCTCACTCCCCGTGATGCTTACACATGCATCAAGAGGAGCATGTACCATTGAACAGGTGGTCAAATGGATGTCTTACAATGTTGCAGAATGCTATGGAATGATTGGAAAGGGTCGCCTCGAGGAAGGATATGATGGAGACATCACCCTCGTTGATATGACGACTGAACGGATGGTCGATGATGCAAATACCTGGACAACGGTGCGCTGGAGTCCTTTCCATGGAAAAAAACTCGTTGGGTGGCCGACGCTCACCGTTGTTGGTGGTATACCTGTGTTTGAACGAAATGATGAAACTGGCCCTAAAGGTTTGATTTTAGTCGATGAAGGTGAAACTGGTTCGCCACTTCTCATGACTCCGTGGAATTAAGCGGAACGAAACTTATCCTCAATCAAACTTATGTAGTCGATGAAATATTCCCAAATTGGGAAACATGAGTAGTATGGAAGAACAATTGGGGCAAGGATACAAACAAATGATGATTGGATTGATTATTTTCATATCCGGTGCAATTTGGGGTGGCATGGTCGCTACCGATGGAATGGTCGCTGAAGACATTTATTGGCCAGCGGTAATGATGCTTTCAGGAGCTATGATTACATTGCTAGGTACGACCTTTGGCACAGACCATGAAGATGATAGAAGCAATGATTTGAACGATGCAATCATGGAATTAACCGATCGCATCAATCGTCTTGTTGGCTCATCCAACAAAGATGATCCGTCCGATGAATCAGAGTGAGTAAATCGCTCCGTACTTTTCTTCGACATATCGAAGGAAAGGTTCGCTTGAAGGCGGGGAACCCGTTGCCTCTTCGATAAGGTCAGCTGGTAGAAGCGCACTTCCTCGCTTGTGTACACGCTCTCTCAACCAGTTCAACATGGGTGACCAATCTCCTGAAGAAATGGAATCTTGAATGGATCCAAGATCTTCGCTCATCGCCTCTAACAATTGAGCTGCATACAAGTTTCCAAGCGTGTAAGTTGGGAAATAGCCGAATGCTGCCATGGACCAATGAATGTCTTGTAGGCAACCCATATCGTCCGATGGAACGGTCAATCCAAACCACTCAGAAATCATTGAATTCCACAAATCTGGCAGTTGTTCAAGAGGATAATCTTCATTGAAGATTTTCTTTTCTATTTCGTAACGAAGCATGACATGGAGGTTATACGTTACTTCATCAGCTTCTACACGAATGAAACCTGGTTCAACGGAATTAGCGATTCGATTCAAAGTATCTGAATCCCAAGACGGTACTTCGGGGAACGACTCCTTGAATTCATCCATAACAACGTTCCAAAATTCAGGAGTACGTCCTATCTGATTCTCCCAAAGTCGAGATTGTGATTCGTGGACTCCGAGAGATACTGCATCACCCCTTGGTGTATATCGATGGCCCTCATCGAGACCTTGTTCATAGAGTGCATGCCCCGTCTCGTGCATCACAGCATATAGGCAAGAGAATGGGTCAAGTTCATCATACCGTGTTGTAAAACGGGTATCTCCTGGCCAAATACCTGCTGAGAATGGATGTGTCGATGCATCCATTCTTCCTGCTGCGAAATCAAAGCCCATACGTTGACTCACTTTGGTACAAAACGCTTCTTGCTTAGCAACCGGGAAGGTCAAACCTTCTGGAAGTGTTGGGTCAGGATTCGACTTTTTTGCCTCAAGAATTCTCTTTAGCAAAGGAACGAGTCGTTCCCGCAACCCCTCGAACAATGGATCATAGTCATCGACAGTCATTCCTGATTCATATTCATCGAGAAGTGCATCATAAGGAGTGTTTTCATAACCATATGCATCAATTTTCTGTCGTGTCAACTCAACAAGCGTTTGCAAATGAGGCAAGAATGCGGAAAAATTAGCATTCTTTCTGGCTTTTTGCCATGCAACCAATGCTTCACTACGGGCTTGTGCAAATGTTGATACGAACTCTGCTGAAAGTTTCGTCGCCTTATCGTGTCGTTTCCGGAACTCGCGAACGTTGGCTTGTTCGCTTTCATCGAGGTCGTCTCTTACTTCAAGTCGTTCAAGTAATTCTCCCATTTCAGGAGCGATGACTTTCTCATGGGATAATGCAGCAAGCCAAGCCATAATTTCTCCTCGTGATTTAGCACCCTTTTCTGGCATGAGGGTTTCCTGATCCCATCCTAAATGTCCTTGAATGCTACCGATTCGATGAATATCTTGTATGCGGTTGAGGAATGTTGCTTTATCGCTCATGAACTCTCCTCAACATTGGTTCTTCATCAAGACTCGTATCGAACTATTTGCTTAATTGTAACCACACATTCAAGATGGATGAGTATATGGAAATACATGGTCCTTCCATTCCGTCGAAAAGACAAGGATGAGGAAAAGACTGTGAACGACGAAGATGAAGACATTAATGCACTGCTAAATACGGATTCTCAAGATAATTCAATATCAAGAGAGGATCCTCCCGAACCGACAACAGATGAAGAGCGCTTGCACGCTATTTCTGATATGGTCATACAAACATGTATGGATATTCGGCGCGGTGAGAATGTTCTTATTGTCTGCGACCCGACAACTGCTGAAATCGGGCAATCGCTTCATATTGCTACACAAAAACGATCCGAACGTGTTCTATTGGTCGTCATGCCAAAATCGCGTCACCATGGCGAAGAACCACCTACTCCCGTTGCCGCATTAATGCGACAACAGCAAGTTGTCATAGCTGCCACCAAATATTCGCTTACGCACACGAAAGCTGTTCGTCAGGCATTGAAGGATGGTGCGCGTATCGCAACGATGCCGGGCATGAACTTCGAATTGTACACCGAGGGTGGGATGACTGCTGACTTCCAGGATGTCAAACGCCGTATATCGAACATTACGAATTTCCTTCGACGAAGAAGAATCATCAATGTGAAGTCGGAATCAGGAACTGATATAACGTTTGAAGTCAATTGGCGCGATTGGAAACTTGACGATAATGGTATTTGCAATCGCCCACGAATGTTGACCAATCTTCCTGCCGGAAAGGTGTTTATTTTACCAAAAGAAGGAACGATGAACGGTACGATTGTCATCGATGGGTCTTGGGATTCGACACTTATTGACGAACCTGTTGAACTCATCGTCGAAGATGGAACTGTAGTTGATGTCAAAGGAGGAAGTCTTGCTGCCACGATTCGTCAATCCTATGGAGAAGTAGCCAAGAAACTGAAAGCAAAAGATCGGGAAAGCGTTTGGACGGTGGCTGAATTCGGATTCGGCATGAATCCAAGCGCTCGACTTGTTGGTAATGTTCTCGAAGATGAGAAGCGTATGGGAAGTTGCTATTTTTCAATCGGAGACAATTCCCTACTCGGTGGAAGTTCTCATGCAGGAATCCATGTATCGGGAGTAATTGCTGAACCTACCGTATGGCTAGATGATACGTGTCTTACCGAATCGGGCGAATTCATGGCAAATGAAAATTAGCGATGCGCACTCATGTTCATGTTTCCACAAACTGGACAATATCGCCAATTTGGATCGAGTCCGATACCGCAACCACGACAATGGATACCTGAACGAATCGTTGGTTGTATGTTCATCACCGGTTGCTGTGGCGCCATTGGCT
Organism: Euryarchaeota archaeon UBA443; assembly: GCA_002499195.1. Lineage (GTDB taxonomy): Archaea > Thermoplasmatota > Poseidoniia > Poseidoniales > Poseidoniaceae > MGIIa-L2. The sequence goes on along the minus strand of DAKS01000054.1, from coordinate 31,025 downwards.
GTTGTTGCATCGGTTGCTGCCAGCCCATCGGAGGAGCGGCAACACCTGGTGAATTAGGTTGCTGACGAATAGGTTGTTGCGGCGGTTGTTGGGCTTGAATTGGCTTGCGGACAGGTGCAACAGGACGTGGTAATGATGACATCTTTTGAGCGGCTTCTGATGAGACAAATTCAGAGAGTGATACTTCTCCATCACCGTCCGTATCTGCAGCGCTATGAAGTTCTTCAGCTTCTTGCATTGTTACATTAGCAGCAACTGCTAACTCTTCAACAGAAAGACTACCTGAATCATCAACATCTGCTGCAATAAATCGCTCAGCATCACTAACCCATTCCTCTTCTGGCGTATCTTCGACGACTGGTGAAGGATCGGGAATGATTTCTTCAACTGGCTCTTCAACCGTTTCAGCTGGCTCCTCGACAGTTTCCGGGATGGTTTCCTCTACCTCTTCTATAGGTTCAGAAGCGGACTTTTGTTCCGGTACCAACTGTGAATCAAAAGCGCCAGCAAAAGCATCTTGGGCAGCGTGATCAACCTCGATTTCATTCTTGAAACCGGCTTCCTCAATCGGTTCATCCTGTGCTGGAAGGGGAACAGAATCTGAGGCAGGAAGTGGGACGGATTCAGTTGGTAATGGAACAGACTCAACTTCTGGTTCCGGTTTTGGTGATTCTACAACAGGATCCGGTTCAGGTACAGGTTCAGATTTGGAAGCGGGGGTTGGTTCGGGTTCTTTACGCTCGATGATTGCCCCCATTTCGATTTCAGCTGGTTGGGCTTGTTCACTTGCAAAAAGCGACATTGGGAGTGCATGTCCTGCAACGTCGAGCGAACTTTTCAGTTCCTCTGCCATTGTCTTCATCTTCTCAACATTATCAGAAGGCTTCGACATCATACTCTCAATTGATTGAAGATATCGATCAACTTCGGAATTGCCGCCAGTTGCATAAGCAATTGCCAAGATCTTCAGGAATTGCATAGGATCAAACAATGGCGTCAATGCTTCGATTATATCAGCAGTTGCAAGCGGATGGGCCGTATTCTCTGCACCGGTTGAATCCGGTTGGCCAGCGAATTGTAACAATGGATCAGGAAGAGACATTAGATTTAGATGTCCAAAAATCAAGAAGTAAATCTCTCCACCTTCACATTGCAAGCGTTCACTTGCAGCTTCGAAATCAAATTCACCAGGTTTCAAGATGATATCTGATAGATGTTCAAGCGCCTTTGACAGCGCTTGCTTGGAATCCATTGACATCATTTGTTGAAGGGTATCAGAAGAATCAACTACGCCAAAATAAGCCGCAGCATCATCAACTTCAATACCTTCTGGAAGTATTGCTCCATCAGGTACTCCATCCGACAATTTTCTCCCTCCTATCTTCGCCAATTGAGTGTTATTTTTGAGGTTACTGCTATTCCCCTCTATTGTTGATTACGAGCCATATCGTAAATCGCTCTGGATTGTTGCGCAGACCAACCTGTTCCTTGCAATTGCATGAGAAGTGTTCTTTCATGTTCACCAGCAGCAAGTTCACCGATGACCCAATCAACTGCAGCATCTCTATCATCGGCTTGCCAGTCTTCAAACAGAGACATATCGACCTCGATTCTCGCACGACGTACCTTCTTTTGTGGCGCTGAATCTTCACCTTCTTCAGATTCAGACCCCTGTATTGACGACTTCTTTGCTACTGAATTCGAAGGTCCTGGTCTTGCTCCACCCGGAGGTCCGCGGCTAGGCGGACCTGATGAAGGACCACCAGAACTGCCCGGAGGGTCACGCTTTGGACCGGACGGACCGCGAGACGGCGGCCCTGAACTACGTGGAGGTCCACCAGAAGGCCCTCCAGAAGGCTTGGGGGTTGAACGTGCAGGCATTGGCTTGCTTTGGAATGAAGAAAGGAAGTCATCATCATCTTCATCATCAAAGAAGTCGTCGTCATCATAATCATCATCATCGTAGTCATAGGCTCGATTTCGTAGCCGACCAATGACAACAAACAGTAAGAGAAGAACTACGATTCCACCTGCAAGAACTCCACCAAATACAGGCATCGTCATACCCAGAATCATTGTACTTCCATCATCGGTCTCTGATTTTGGCAACGGACAACCGTCATCGTACCCATCAGGTCCCTTCGGCTGTTCAGGGCAGTTGTCGAGTAAATCGTTCACACCATCTTGATCGGTATCTCGCTCACTCTTTGAACAACCTTCATCATCTACATTTGTCGTTGGAGATTCTGGACATTTATCAGGAGTTAAGGCATCACTCACGAATTCTCCTGGCCATGCCGGATCTCTTGAAGCATTCCAACTTGGGTCGCCCCAATTGTCTCCATATCCATCACCGTCAGAATCGTCCCATTGTGTAGCATCACCTGGGAATTTATCTCGGCCCCAATTGTCAGCCCAACCGTCGCCGTCGTCTTCGCATCCAATTTCTAATGTATCTAGATACGAGGTTCCAAACTCTGTTGGACAGAAGTCTGAGTTGTTTCCTGGGGAATTGTCTCCGAAACCATCACCATCAATGTCAGACCATTGAGTTTCATCCAGTGGGAACGCATCACCTTGTTGATTAATTCTTAATCCTGTTTCTGCATCGATGTCGAAGGTGTATTCTCCAAGGTATCCATCACCATCAAGATCTTGTTCGAGAGCGTCTTCATCAACACAACCTGTAGCATCTACTGGTAAACCTGGTTGTGTATCTGGACATTCATCAGGGGCACCATCGACAACACCATCACCATCGGAATCACGCTGATTTTCATCACAACCATTTGCATCAACGTCCAAGGTTGAGTCAGGACACAAGTCGTCGACGTCAACAATACCGTCATCATCGCTATCCTGAGTGAGTTGATCGTCGCTGCAACCTGCCGAATCAACATCAGCATTCGCATCTGTTGCGGGACAAACGTCGTCTGCATTTGAAATGCCATCACCATCATCATCGAGTTGGGAATCCACACAGCCATCACTATCAGCAGTTTCAAACACTGGTGTATTGGGGCACAAATCGATGTCATCATAGATGCCATCACCATCTTCATCATCGGTGTTGACAAGTGGACAACCGTCGCCATCCGTACCACCTACAACACCATACTGGAATGGACATTCATCAGCGTTATTTCCTGAAGGATTGTCACCAAAGCCATCGCCATCAGAATCGAGGAATTGCGTTGGATCAAGTGGGAAATCATCATCCGTATTGGCCCATCCATCTTCATCACTATCAGGGCATCCCGGCAAAGGGTTAGTTGAAGTTCCGTACACGCCCGGACAACCGTCGAGAACCAATCCTAACGCATTGGAACCGTTGTAGGACGAAGTCCAGCGATCAGGGTATCCATCACTGTCATTATCATCTGCAGCTGCAATGTTGTAAGGGAAGAAATCTGGATTCGTGGCACCAATCGTTCCATTGTCACCATATCCATCCCCATCCGTATCAGCCCATTGCGTAGGATCTGCAGGCCACATATCTGCACCTTGCACAACCCCCCAATTGATACCACCAATTAGCGAAGGGTCACTTGCACCATCACCATCGGAATCGGGACAACCATTACGGTCGCGATACGATGTTCCATAATGCCATGGACAAAAATCACCGGTTATGATATCGGTTTCGTTATCACCAAACCCATCATTATCGTAATCTTTGTACTGGCTCGGATTGTATGGGAATTTGTCTCCTGGACTATACTCAACAGTTCCCGAAGAACCGAATATCGCATCGCAACAATCAACACCATAGTTATCACCAACTCCATCGCCATCGCTATCTTTGGATTGCTTCCAGTTCTGTTGGAAACGGTCTCCATGTATCCAATCACCATCGTTGTTTGACCATCCATCCTCATCATAATCAGGACAACCAAATCGGTCGAAAACAGAACGGCCGGCGTTGGTATCACATGCATCGATTATGTCGGCAAAACCGTCGTGCTCATAATCATCACAACCCTGGATGTAGAAGTATGAAATTCCTGCATCTGCTGGACAATCGTCTGAAAGAGGTCCTGTAGGATTGTCACCAAATCCATCCATATCGGAATCCTCCCATTGTTCTCCAACATCAGGCATACCATCAATTCGGTCGAATATGAGATCGCGATCGGAATCAGAATACAGGCGTAACATCTCAACATCCATATCTAGAGAATCAAAATAACCGAACACAATCGTTCCATTTGAATCTACGTTAGCCGAGAAATTCGCGTTCGTGTAAACATTCTTCATTTCGTGAGTTGACCACGTCGAACGATCTTCTGTGCGCCCGTCGAGATGCATCGTATTGACTCGAAGCGTATCGGTTGCAGTTGTTGTTGTCATCAACAAGATGCCTGAGTCGCTCGAAACGATATCCCAGGCTCCACCTTCTGCAGATGATGGCTGTCCACCATACGAAGACCATACTCCGGTACTGTTACGTTCATGCAGTGCATTCACTGCCGCTTGAACAGCAAAGATGAGCGATGATCCGTGTTGGGTACAAGCGAGATCATATCCATCTGTGTATCCATTTGTATATCCTAATTGCTGCATTGAAACATTGGCCCAAACCTCTGTTGAAGCATTTCGTTCATGAGTCACTAAAATTCCATTCGAATCGAGTGAGAGGATTACAATCGTGTTGCTTGTATCCATACACATCGAAAGTTCAGCGGTACCATCGCTTAGGTTCCTTAGAGTGGTTGAGACATCGTTGTCAATGTCTAGAATCTGCAGCTCATAGGTACCTGAATTGTTGACGGTTGTTGCAACCAATGTCGTTCCGTTTGAGAGTTGAAGAGCGACGTGTTCGTTTCCAACAGCCATACCATAATCCAGCTCAGTATCCGTAGACCAAATGCCACCCGATTTGATCAAGTGTTCAATCTTGTCGAGATTAGCATCACGATAGAGAATGTGCATATCAGCACCTTCAAACCAGATCGATGGAGATGATGTCAGATTAGAATCTGAAAGAATTTCACTAGAGGACCATCCACTTGAACTCTCAGTAGAATAATACAAATTTTCGATAGTATTGTGTGAATAAACCATATGCAAATCTCCGTTTGCATCGATAGTTGAAGCAGGATAGGTTCCAAAGTCCTGGAAGGTACGAATTTCTTGATGTAGTGCAGCCCAAGACGTTGTGGAGTGATAGACGTAACCATTGGCATCGTCTAAAACGACCAATTCAGGTTGGCCCGAAGGCGTGACATCGAATTGGAATTGGAACGGGGATGAAGCCGTATCTAGGGTTTCTGTTACCCAAGAGCCACCTGGCGAACCATCATCAACATGCTCAAGATGAACCAGTGAATGTGTTGACGATGTGTTGAGGGAGAACATCATTGCAGTTTCGCCACGGTCCGATGTTGTCAATTTTAATCCGGACATTTCTCCATCAAATGTGAATTGACTCGTATCAAAATCTTGTTTACTCACAGTAATCATGTCAATACCATAGTTTGTACCTCTGGTTGAATTTCGAGTCGAATACACAAACTCAATCGCTCCATCAGCATTGGAATCAAGACCGCCGATTGCAATCAATCCAAGATGATCTCCTAGACCACCAGTTCGAATAGTCTCTACTGCGGACACAAATCCACTTGAAGAACCGAGATAAAGATTGATTTGACCTGAAGGAGTGAATCCCATACTTGAACCGATAAACGTGTCATTGAACCCATCATCGTTCACGTCACCGGCTGAGGCAAACATCCATCCAAGACGCTCGTTGCTATTTCCTTGGCCCGTCCAATCAGCAATCTCACTGAAATTCTCAGTAGTGTTACCCATGAACAAATGGACCTTTCCAGCGAGGTAGTCAGCATCTGCAGCAAAAAGTTCCTGCACAAATAATTCATCCATCCCATCGTTGTTGATATCATCGATGATCTCAACCACAGTTCCCAACAGCGTTCCTTGTCCCAAGCGTTGGATACTGTTATCGGGTGACGAGGAAAAACCATTCGCAGAACCATAGAATACTTCGAGGGCAGAATAACCGGTTGGCGAGGATTCTTCGCCCGAATTTGATACAACAAAGTCACCATAACCATCGCCATTCAAATCGCCACCATTGGACATCGAACGTCCGAAATATGGGCCATCAGTACTGGCAGAAATGTTGTGCGACCAAGTCAAACCATCTGTTGTCCCTTCGAATACTGAAAGGCGTCCATTCTTGACTCCATCCGTCCAGTTACCTTGTAGAGCGATGAGATCATCGTGCCCATCTCCATTCATATCATCGATGAGTGATACATCATCGCCCAACATTTCTTCAGCATTTCCGGTTGCACTCCAAATCAAATCGAACTGCGTTTGATTCCATTCGTATAATGAGAGAAGGCCATGATTGAGTTCATCGGCTCGACTAGTATTATCGAATCCTGGCGAGGAAAGGAGCAACTGCACATTACCATTCGACAAGAACTCACCAATAGCAACACCGTTGCCAAACATCTCGCTTGTTTGAGTACCACTAAGTATAACCGGAGCCGATGAATCTAGACTCTCGTTGCCACCAAAGAGGATGGTGACACGTCCATTGTTATTCAATCCACCATCCGAGGCAGTTGGTTGCGTAAAGACAACGTCGTCAAATCCATCTCCATTCAAATCGCCGTAAGTAGCAGCACCTTCTACCACATCTGGGTAGAGCGCAAAGGAGGTCATCGCTTCATTGGATAGTCGTCCAGTGGATTGATCCTCCAAACTCTTGAAGATTGAAAGTTCGGTTTGACCGGCATCGAACGACGTTGTCGCAACTTGAGCAAGACCATTCAAATCCAAATCGAGTCCAATAGCGGTGTGTAGAGACGTATCTCGGGCAAGAATTTGTTCTGTAATTTGGTCTCCTTCTATTTGCAAACGAACTGCTTCACCGGCACGAGTGTATGCGATATTTGCAACACCGTTTTGATCGATTTTCAGTTCGAACTCATTACCTATAGGACCATTATCGAGCAAGTTATTGTACCAGCGCAAACCACTGTTGTTTACCTGCCATAACTCGCCTGTTGTCGTCCTAACGACTGCGAATTCATTACCATCATCCGTTATTCTAAGTGTCATTGAATCAGGGAATAAGTCCTCTAAGATGGTGCGTTTCAACCATACATCAGACGTCGTGTAAACTTGTCCTTGGAAGGCAAGTCGGGCCATCTTCAGATTTGCCCCATCACCATAAATTGCTAATGGCCGATAAGACTCATCAACAACGACCGAACAGCCTATGATTCCAAGTGAAGTGTTTACCGTATCGATAATCGAATCAGAGAAGGAACCTTCTGAGGTGAAAACGCCCATTTTAACTTGCCCTTGATCATTCATCCAACAAAAGTAACTCGAACCGTTCTCTGCAAGATAGACACTGGGTTCACTCAAATTGTTGGAGTCACCAGAAACCAATACTTCACTCATCCACATATCGATGGAAGAATCTTGTCGAACAAGCAATTCTGTCATCCCTTCCAAATCAATTGTCTGCCCTGCGAGGTCATGGCCGTGATCCAAGTTGCTTGGAAGTGTGTAATCAATTGTAGAGTCTTCGGATAAAACTGGCTCGCTAGTCATCGTTTGAGACGTAATTGGAGCCATCAATTGAACGAGCATGAGCAGAGCAAGTCCCACCGGCAGAACCGATTTGAAAAGCGTCCGCTCCTCGCGCATGAACTTCTTAGAACACTCAACGTTCTAAACCATTGTCAGCCCTTGATTTGTTTTTGATTGATTCAAGACGACCCATGATGTCAAGAATATCCTCTCTATGGAACGCACATGGCTCAGGTTCTCATCGTTGCGAACGGCGAGTGGCCAAAGGCATTCGATCTTGAAGAGAAACTCAACGATTTTTCAGTAATAATCGCACTCGATGGTGCCTCAAATCGTTTGGTTGATGGTGGTTTTTTGCCACATATAGTCATTGGAGACCTCGATAGTATCTCATCATCAGTTTTGGAACATTGCAAAATAAATGGGGTACGAATTGTTCATGATTCGGACCAAGAAAAAAGTGATATTTCCAAAGGATTGTGTTGGACACATCAGAATTACCCTGACTCACAAGTCTACGTTATTGGAGTCGAGATTGGGCGATATGATCACCACCTTGCTGCCTATTCAGCTTTGTTTGAATGTAACAGTTCAGCTATCCTCATCCTCAACAACTGGAAAGCACAACGGGTCGATTCCACCTCAAAACAAATCCAAATCGAACCAGGTACCCTTGTGAGTTTGATTCCATTTGGAACTGTAACTGGAGTCAGTCTCAAAGGATGTCAATATCCGCTAAACGATGAATCTTTGAAAACAGGAACACGAGGTGTTTCAAATAAGGCAGTAGAGCCAAGTATTACCGTTTCAGCGAAAACTGGTGATCTTTTGTTACTCATCCAAGGGTGAGGGCGGTAATGCGGAACGGATGAATGCACTGTAATCGCTTTCTCCATCCCATTCTTTAGCATGTTTGTCAATTCGTGCTCGTTCCATCGTCACTTCCAATCCGCCCCAATCTTCAACCAAATTCAGCTTTAATGCAGCCTTCGGCGTATAGCCTGGCAAGAAATTACGCCATAGGAACGGAATACGCCCAGGAGTTACGGAGTTGACTGCCTTTACGATCGAAGTATTGCAAGTCTTGAATAAAGTGTGATAGAATTCGGGACGGTCAGCGAGTTGATTCAGCCGATAAGCCATTTGAACAATCATTTGTCGTTCCTTATCAGGTGGTGTAATCACTCGATACATGGAGACGATATTGCTGCGTGCATGTGTCCGCAACTGTGTCACATCTCGCTCAAAACCTACGAGCAAATACATTTCATACGAACGCCACAAACCTGTCCATGGATGATACCTCTTACCGCGCTCACGTCGAGTTTCAAACGAAAATGAAAGGCAGGTTCCATCAAAGAATTCGAAGGTGAGATAGGTGTGTGACAGTCCTTTGAAGGAATGGAATTGGTCAACAATAAACCAGATGTGCTTCACCTTGGTTGAATCTACTGTAACTTCATCAGCCCACTTCTCATCTCGATCCCTCGTAGTACGCCAATGAAAATCTCGAACGTTTCGAAATGTAATGAGTGAATCATTGAACACTGCGCTTGAAGTAAGTTCACAATCCGAAGCCCAATCCGCATGTAGTTTCGGCTGACGTGGCCGAACTCGAGTCCACCAAATCCATACACCATTAAGGAGCAAAACAACGATTATACCAGCAAGTATGAGAAGAGTGTACATCATCCAATCAGGCATTATATTCACCATCGTTGCCAAATATTGTACGTTGAATCCCACCAATCGAGCGTACCATCGGGGTGCTTACGCCACAATTGACCTTCATCATCAACAATAGTCGGCAATCCTTCAGAATCTGGCGAACCATCGTTGAGAATCTGAGGCGCTGGGCCAAGTTCAGGTAACGTGAGAAGTTCATCATCTTCTCGAATTCGGACCAAGAGTATGAAGACAACGATAGCGACGATCAAACCAAGAACTGTAATGGTGTACCATCCAACATCTTCTGTTGATGTATCTTCACCGAACGATTTACTTGGAAGTGCTTCTTGCTCTTCTATAGTTAATTCAGCAGCTGGTAGCCGTACAATGTTAACGGCTTGCGTACTTGCAATATTCTCTAAATTCGTTACCTTGAGGACAACAAGATGGACCCCCGCAGGAAGAGCTGAGCAATCATATACTCCTCCTTCAGTAATCACCGAAGTTGTCGAAACATCCCATTCTTTTGCATATGGGGTGAAATCCTCATTGGAGTTTGTAGGTTGGATAGCGACCAAACATGATCGGTCGGTAGTCAAACCATCACCGGTGACAACTAGGTCAAAAGTCGGTGCAGGACGATTTTCAATCGTTAGATTTAGTGATGCTTCAGCAGTTTGACCAAGTTCATTTCGATAGGTCTCACGGAGTGAATATTCGCCTGCAGGCCAACTTGAACAATCAATGCTCGTAGCATTGTCGAGAACGATGAAAGGAGCTCCTGTGAAAGTTAGGGTTCCAAGAGCACCGTAGAGAGGTCCTGTTTCATCAACAAACATACGGTTGATCTCACAACTCGAGCCTGTTTGGAGATTGCTTTGCCCCGTAAATTGGAGAGAAAGCATCGGTATTTGCTTAGCAGGAACCATTTCATACGTTGGAAGATCTATGGTTGAGATTTCAACACCGTTCATATCATAGAATCCAAGAACAAGTTCATGGGTACCTCGTGACCAAGCATCATAGGTCAAACTTGCATTGGTTTGACCAACGATTTCAATCGTCGTGGATACGACAACTTCCCGATCGTTATGGTTTGCAATCAAACGAACATCAACGAGGGTCGAGGGGGTCGTGGAATTCAAAATGACAACTACACGCACAGCATCAATATCGCCATCTTGATTCAAATCCAGTGAATCGTTTCGAAGTGCAACCATCGTAATACCTGTTTCTTCAAGCCCAATGTCAGCCTCAGCACTAACATTCATCGCTCCAAAAAGAGGCATGAGGAACAAGAATACGAGGAAACATGTCACCTTACGCATCTTCTTCACCTCCAGGCGGCGGTGGTAGTGGAATGGCCAATTCAGGAAGTGGTAACGATGTTACCTCATTTGATACGTCATCAATTCTCAATAATTCCTCTGTCAATACCTTTTCATCATCCATCCGCATAGTTCGGACGATGAGTGCTGCTGAAGCACCAAGAACAAATGAAATTCCAACGATGAGATAAGTCAGCCATGAAGCAGCAGGGTCTTCGCCCATAATAGCAAGTGCAGCATTCCATTCGCCGTATTCATCTGACCAACCGTCGCCATTGTTATCTTCACAACCTTGCAAGTCTCGCATTGAAGCGCCAAACACCTCCGGACAATCATCACGTAATGCTCCTAGTGGAACATCGCCAAATCCATCGCCATCACTGTCTTTCCATTGTAATGATTCGGTTGGGAAGGCATCGGCCAGCCCATACGGATGTGCGTCCCAATCATCGGTTGGATCCGACCAACCATCGCCATCGGTATCTCGACAACCAAGTCGGTCAAGAATCGAGGTTCCGCGAATGGTTGGACACGCATCAGCTTCGTTTCCATTTACCTCGTCACCATATCCATCACCATCAGTATCACGCCATTGCGTTGGCTCATGAATAAACGCATCTCCGAGATTCGACCAACCATCACCATCGGTGTCAGGGCAACCCCAGCGATCCCCTCCAGAACTTGGCCCAACCGATGTTCCCGGTTGAGAGGGACAAACATCTGCGGTCGTTCCAGACGGATTATCGCCACGGCCGTCACCATCAATGTCATGCCATTGGGTAGGATCTTCAGGCCATGCATCACCAGTTCCACCTGGGCTTGCTAGCCAGTATGGCGTAGGATCGGACCAACCATCTTCATCAGAATCAGGACAGCCCCAGCGATCGAATGTTGACAGACCATAGGTTGTTCGACAACCATCGCCTCTGTAGGCAAGACGCCATGCAAGGCCATCGAAATATTCCATATTATCACCGAACCCATCATTATCGGTATCGTACCACTGGGAAGGGTCATTTGGGAATGCATCCGCAAACCCTTGTGGATGTGAAATCCAATCATCGGTCGGATCGGAATAGCCATCTTTGTCGACGTCTCGGCAACCGAGACGATCAAAGCGGGAAATCCAGCCGCTCTCCACCTCTTCAGCGTTTGAATTCATACAGACATCTCCTTCAAACCCGCTAAGGTTATCGCCGTAACCATCGCCATCTGTATCACGATACTGGCTTGGAATCATCGGGAAATCATCGATTTGTGTCGCACCATATGTTTGGTTATCTCCCCAGCCATCGAAGTCTGAATCACGGAATTGAGTAGGATTGTCGGGAAAATCATCAACGAGTTTTGCACCTTCTGATTGGTTGTCACCATAACCATCGTAATCTCGATCTCGCCACTGTGTCGGTTCAAAGGGGAATGCATCAGCACCATCAATAGAGGTCCAATTCTCTCCAGGATCTGACCAAGCATCGCCATCCGCATCAGGACATCCATACCGGTCTGCAAAGGAATTGCCGAGGATAAAAGGACAGGCATCTGGCTGGTAAGCGACTTCAAGCCATTGGCCAATGCCCCATTCAATGTGTGATTGATTCCACATTGGGTCATCCCAATTATCGCCATAGCCATCACCATCTGTATCTTGCCATTGCGTTATCTCGAACGGAAAAGCATCAGCTAAACCATCCGGATGAGCAAACCATGGTTCCAATCCATTCAGCCCTCCAGGGTCAGCATCGGAATAGGAATCGCCATCTGAATCGATGCAACCGTATCGATCAGAAGTTGAGTAACCTCGGCTATCTGGGCAATGGTCCGGTTGATTGCCGAGGATGTTGTCTCCATAGCCGTCAAAATCTCGGTCTCTCCATTGAGTAGGGTCATCCTCAAATGCATCAGCACCATTCTGGACATCCCATCCAGGGTCTGTATCGGACCAACCATCCGAATCTGAATCAATACAGCCCTTTCGATCGTTTGTTGATGTTCCAACGATGAGATCGCAATCATCGTCTGAATCTACGAAACCGTCCTCATCGGTATCGCGGTCAGTCTTGTCAATTGAGGCCAATAGTGTGTAATCAAATCCATCGTTACACCATGAGTCCTTACCTTTGATTTTGACATAAACTGAGCCTGCCTGTGACATTGTTTTCGATAGTGTCCCCGAAGGGTTGTCATCGCTTCGACCCATGGTTGCAACTTGCGAACCCGATTCATCGTGCATTGAGTAATCTCCTTCCCAACCATCACCTGGACACCACCATGCGGCATTGCTCATCGAACCTGAAAACGTAATGCTGACAATATCGCCTTTGTAGGCATTAATTCGCCACCAATCTGTTCCATCATTTGGTGAACAGCCATCAGGATCGCAGACATATCCGTTTGACGAAACGCCATCCGTGAGTAAATTTGAGGCCGCTTGGGTGTCGTCGGCTTGAACCGATGGCACCATCGAGAGCAGTAGCAGGGCAAATATGCCAACAGCAATGCTACGCCCGAGCATGTTTGCCCATAACACATACCGGTTAAGAATAACGCGACGATTAGTTGAACCGCCCTAAGGCATCACGAAGCGCTGGTTCAAGTGTTTCGTGCTCGAATTTGTAACCAAAATCTAACAAACGCTTAGGATGAACTTTCTGCCCATCAAGAATGAGTGACTTTCCCATTTCACCAAATAGGATTTTCATGACAAAACCAGGTGCTGGAGCAAAAGCTGGCCGCCGCAAAACCTTTCCTAGAGTCTTTGCAAACTGTTTCTGTGTCACTGGATTCGGGGCTGTTAAGTTGAATACGCCACTCGCATCATCATGATTCATCAAGTAATGAATGGCATAGATTTGATCGTCCAAAGAAATCCAAGATTGCCATTGACGACCGCCGCCAATCGGGCCCATAGCTCCGAGTTTAGCAGGCAAGAGAATTTGTTGAAGCATACCTCCGGCAGCGGTTGTAACGATTCCTGTTCTCATGAGAATTGTACGTATTCCAGCATTCGTTGCAGGCTCTGTGGCATCCTCCCATTTCTTGCATATCTTAGCAAGAAATCCATCACCAATACTACTGTTTTCATCGAGTTCTTCATCGCCTCTATTGTCGTAAAATCCAACTGCAGATGCGCACATAAACAACGATGGAGGCGATTCCAATCCAGCCAAAGCATTGGAAAGATTACGAGTTGGAATTTCACGGCTTTCAGAGATGAGTTTCTTCCGTTTCTTACTCCAACGCTTATCTCCAATTCCTGCTCCAGCGAGATGAATGACAACGTCGAAATTTTCTAGTGAACCTTCAATAATTTCTCCGCTCCTATCGTCCCATTTGACAACCTTAGTTGGGTCTTGATCGGCATGAAGTCGTGTAGTTGGCCGTACGAGTCGATGAACATCATGCCCATCTGTTTCGAGAAACGCACCAAGTTGCGTTCCAATCAGACCTGTTGAACCGCTGATAAGAATACGCTTTCGTGGAGCATCTTTGAACATCTGCTGACGGCTTAAATCCGCAAGAATTCGTCGTGAACGGTGCTTGAACATCTGTCGAACCCGTGGCATAACCATGATTGGAGCACCAATTCGCGTAAAGAAGTGAAAAGGCAGTTTCCAATCAATTCTATCTTCGATCTGCATTTCTGAATCATCACCTTCGATGAATTTGTGAGTGTGATTCCAACGCCCGAACGGACCTTTAACCATATCATCACAGAATTGTTCGCCTTCGATGTAACTGTGATGCTTCGCAATCCAACGCTGTGGAATAATGCCTATCGACATGCGAAATGAAGTTATTGCACCATCCTTGATACCTCCTACTTCGACGGGACGAATTCCTTCCCAATCTGGCATGATACGGCGCACCGCACCTGGTCGGGCGTGCCAATCCCAAACGGTTTGTCGTGAAAATGGAAATTTAGCAGTGTGTTCGTAAATGGGCATATACATCTCCTTTGTTAGGAATCTGCGTACTTTCGTATATAATCCTCAGTTTTGAACTTACGTTGTGTCGATGCCGAGGTCATATAGCGGACCTTGCCGAAAATAGACCGTTCAAACCAGCCTCGGTCGAATCGACCGAAAATCCAGAAAATACCTGTGTATGAATTTGGATCTCGTCCATCAAGGGCCCATCGATCGTTTAACCGAATGAGCCAATCGCAGGCGGTCTTGGGATCAGGACACCATTCTAGCACCTTCTTACCCCATAGCATTCGCAAATAGTTGTGGATGATTCCATCTTTACGAAGTTGTAATTGTGCAGCATTCCAAAGAGGGTCATGAGTTTCTGCTCGTTCCAATTGTTCGAAAGTGTACACATAAGGTCGTTCGTCGCTTGAGTGCTCCTCAAGGGTGTTTTTTGCCCATTCAGGAAGTGTCTCGTATGAGGTGTGATCTGGATGTTCATAGCAGTAAACAAATCCAAGTTCACGCCAGGTGATGACTTGATCGAGGAATGCTTCTGCACCTTCACTCATGCCCCACCAGCCGGCTCTGCGCCCGTTGTGAGGTGGCGTGATTCTCATCGGATTCCATCGTTGAGATTCCAAGACTTCATGCACGATTTCAAACGATGAGATGTGTCCGAAATGGAGCCATGGAGAGAGCCCACTTCCTCCATGACGTTCGGGGTGGTTGCGGTCGATGTGGTAAGAAGTAAGCCTATGCTCAATGAATTTCTTTAGTTCTGTTCGAGCAGTAACCGATCCTCCTCGACGATCGTCAATAGGAGGGACATCGTGGTCAATATCGAGAATTTCAAGAGCTTCTCGCCCTTCCCGAGATGCTTCAGAAACTCTCCAAATAAATTCCAATGGAGTCGAGGGGACATTGGCATCCTCAAAGCATTGAATGGCGATTTGATTACCATCTGGCAAATCGTTGAGAAGTTTCAAAGGTTCAGATTGCGGAGGATCTGAAAGAAAGGACAGGACGTTTTGATGGATGTAGCGTCGGAAGGAGTGTGCAGTAGAGAAGGAACGTTCGGGAGCACGTATTGGAATGATTCCGTTACTATCGACACATCGAACGGAGCATTCACCAATCTCTTTTGCTCTTGTTGCTACGTCTCGAGGCATGTAGGTTGGGTAATCATCGATTACAAACGCGATTGCATTTCTGGAAAAGGATTGCAAGAGGCCTCCTGCCTGTCCATTGCTTGTTTCGACGTATGGAACATAAGTAACGGCACTGCCCTCAAACAATTTTCTGTTGTCGATCATACCTTGTAAAACAAATGTGTGGATGCGGTCGTTAGCCCATCGATGTCCCAATGCTAGACATTCAACAACGATGAGTGGAACATTGTGCTCATTTGCTAAATCGATGGCATGGTCAAGGGCATGATTCCATCGGGCGCGACGTGCACTTGTCATCCAGTACACGATGTGTGTGCCTTCTAGGTTCAACGGCTTATCGTTTGCATCAATGCGTCGAACATCGATCATTGGACCACCTCGCCGGAGAGCGTCATGCGTCCATCACTGAATACGAGATTGTACGGGCGTTTAGATTCAGCACTGAGATCGACTAGTGGCAAGGATGTATTTTTGAGTGCAACCTCTGCAAAACCACGCATTGCGGCTGAAACCCATTCAAGTTGATCAAAGTCTTCAGGATTGAAAAACTGTACTTTGGCAATCTCATCTTGCTGGGGACGGATATCCAATTCTGTTGGGTCAATCTTGTAACAAATGAAAAGACCAACCCCCCGATGCGTTTTTGTTGTCCTTAATCCAAGAAATCCTGAAATGTTTCCTCGGATGTTAGTTTCCTCTTGTAGCTCTCGAAGAACTGCATTTTCAATAGACTCATACGGCTCGACGTGTCCTTTTGGCAGCCCCCAACATCCAGCATAGGGTCCCTTCGCTTCTTGGACCAAAAGGATGCCAGATTCGGTGACTACTGCTGCAGCCACGCCTACGTCGAAATCACCAGTCACGCTGCAAATATTATGTATCGACTATTTGAACAACCGTTTAGAAAATTAACACAATTGCTGTAGTTCAAAAACAGTCCTTTATACCTACAACGTCGATAGGATATGGCATGAACGTACTCAATAGTAGAGAAGTTACTGCAGTTCCAGCAGATGCAAAATTACCAACAAAATATGGCGATTTCCGTATTCGCTCCTATGTCGATCCAAGAGATGGAGCAGAACATGCAGCCATCTACTTCGGAGACATGAACGATCAAACACCACCGCTCGTTCGAGTTCATTCAGAATGCCTCACTGGTGATGCGTTGGGAAGCTTGCGATGCGATTGCGGACCTCAACTTCAACACGCTCTAAGAACAATCCAAAAAGAAGGTCGAGGAATTGTCCTTTACCTTCGACAAGAAGGCCGAGGTATCGGACTCTATGCTAAGATGCAGGCATACAACCTACAAGACCGTGGACTTGACACTCTCGATGCAAATCTTGCACTGAACCTTCCTGCAGACGGGCGCGACTACAAGATAGCCGCCCACATTCTTTCCGATATTGGGTACGATACAATTCGACTAATGACAAACAATCCTGACAAAGTCGAGCAACTAGAATGTCACGGAATCACCGTAGTTGAACGTGTTGCACACAAAGCTGGAATCTGCTCGGAAAACAAAGATTATCTCCGAACAAAAGCAATGCGTATGCGCCATATTTTACCAATTTGAGAATGATGTACATGAAGGAAGTTATTTTGACAGCGGACAAACTCACAGAATCAGAGGCGAAAAGAATGAGTAAGAACTTGATTGGCGAACTCGCCCCAGACTTTACCGTAAAAGACGATGAAGGCAACGTATTTGATAGCAAAAGCCTTGATGGATCGTGGAGAATTCTCTTCTTCTATGCCAAGAACGGATCTCCAACATGCAAGCGTGGATGTTTGACATTCAAGGAGCAGTATGATCTGTTTGTATCTGCAGGATGTCAGGTCGTTGGAATCGGAGAAGGTACAAGTGAATCTCATGCGAAATTCAAAAAGGAAATCGGAGGACTTCCATTCCCTCTTCTAGCCGACTCTGAGCGAGAAGTTGCAGGCAAATACCTTGTTCCGGTACACCTTGGAATGTTCCCTGCAAAGTCGAGTTTCCTAATTGGTCCTGATAACCGAATTCATCACGTCTATGATTGGTTATTCCGACCGCGTCGTCACGTTGCTCAAATTCTTAAGAGCCTCTCATCCGTTACTGGGGGGTCCAATTAATGTGGGATAATCTTCTCAATGAAGCTGGTCTGACCGAACGAGAAGTACGTTCGATCATGGTCTTAGGTAATAACCCAAACATGCGCGCAAGTGAACTTGCAAAGGAATTGAAAACCACGCGTCTTGATGCATACAATAGCCTTTCTCGACTCCAAGAAATGGGTATTGTAACCGCAACTGCCGACCGTCCGATGTTATTCTCAAGCCTTCGTGTTGATGAGGCCTTACAGCATATCATAGAAATGCGCCGTAGGCAACTCGATAACTTAGAAGAAGGGTTCACTGAACTCTCAAAGGGTATTACGGAAGATAATGCGTCCTATGAAGCAAACCGGCGTCAGCGTGACGAACCTCGTTTCGCTGTACTCAAGGAACGAAGCCATATCTACCGACGCCTCGAGAGAATGGCTGAGGAAGCAGAAGAACGGCTCGTCTTACTTCTTGGCCGATATGGGATTCTTCATCTGTGTCGAAGTGAAGCCCTTGAAATTGTCAACACGGTCGCTAAGAAAGGTGTAGTAGTCCAGGTCATTGCACAATTAGACCGACGAACAACACGATTCTTCCAAAAACTCCATGATTCAATTGAAATCAGACATTCGGATGATCTCGATTCTCAAGGATTCCTGCAGGATTGCACACACGTTGTTCAATTCCTCAATATTGAAGAAAACCCAGTTGGGCGAGGTAAAGAAGATGCGGCTCTTGTCATTGAAAGCGAACCGTTTGCGAGAGCTCAAGAGAATCTTATTGATACGATTTGGGAAGATTCAGTACAATTTGAAGTCGCGGAAGCACGTTTTTCAAAAGGTCGCATTCACGACCCGCTTCGACTTACTATCGGTGAAGGATCATTCCTTGACTCACTCGTTGGTGCGCTCGGAGTTAACGACCTTCCTGAACACGACACCCCTTTTGACCCAGACGCTTTTCTCGCTGCTGGAACAGAAGTCAACCAAGCACGCCGAGAACTCACCAAAGGTCGGCTTTCAAATCTCAAGATTCTAGGGATTGATTTGGCACGAATGTTACGTCAAGTCGGAAATCGTGTTGGACATGAACTCGCCTTTTCCCTTCGAACAATTGAGAATCATGTTGAATTCCTCGATGAAATGATGGATTGGTGGGAATTTGCTGGCCTTGGACGACTCGAATACGGTATCAATCCAGTGTTCCACGTACAAGTTGGGCTTGATCACCCACCGAGCGAAGATCCAGATGAACTACCAATGTGGGAGTTGGATGATGGAATTATCGAAGGAGCATTGATGACTCGATTCCCGAAAGATGGAAACGTCAACGTTCGCCGATTTGATGGATCTGGAGAACCAGATGACCTCTGGCGCTATCATATTATCATGAACAATGAAAAACAACCAGCGGAATCGTCGGCATGATGGAACTTAGCCTCAATACAGTAACGATCCTCGTTATCTTCGCTTACTTGACATTAGCATGGCTCAAAACAGTCTCATCTGGTAATGTTACCGTCATGGATGTCTTGTGGAGTATGGGGTTCGTCCTCATTGCATGGACGCGTTTCTTATTGGTTGATTCGTACAACCTTGCTGCGATCCTGTGCCTCATTTGTGTAAGTATTTGGGGACTACGGCTTGGAGTTGTTTTACATCAACGAACGAAGAATCGTGGTGAAGATCCTCGTTACGTTCGAATGCGAGAAACAGCAGGAAAAAACTGGTGGTGGATTAGTTTTCTACAAGTGTTCATGCTTCAAGGAATTCTTCTTCTCATCGTTGCCCTTCCGATTTTCGCTCTTATTCCAGAGAACTCGATAACGATTGAATGGACTCCAATATCGATTCTACTCTCAAGCCTCTGTCTTGCTGGCTTCGTTCTTGGATTATTGCTTGAACACAAAGCCGATATGGAATTGAAAAAGTATCGGGAAAAACATGGCCCAGGCAACCTCAAAACTGATGGAATGTTTTCTGTAACAAGGCATCCAAACCACCTAGGTGAAGCAATCTTGTGGTGGTCTATTAGTGGCTTTGCTATCGTTGTTGGAGGTGTTGAAGCGCTTCCTGTTCTCATCGGACCATTGATACTTACCTTACTTCTGAGATACGTTAGCGGAGTCAAGATGTCAGAGGTCGATTTGCAGCAACGCGAAGGCTTCCAGGAATGGGTTGCAACAACACCTGCTCTGTTCGCAAATCCAATCAAAACCCTCTTGAGGAAAAACTCCGATTGATAAATGAAAGGGAGATTTTCTAACCATGCGCCTCTTGACGTTCGTTCGTTTTATTCGTATGATTACGAAAGAAGGTCCTGCTGATATTGATAAAATCCAGAAAATGGGTTTATTGGCTGTAAAATTAACCCAAATATTTGCACTGCGCCCTGATTTGCTCTCCGAAGAGAAATGCCGACAGCTCCAATCTTTGTACCAGCGAGCAAATTCAATACCAAAAGAAGATTCAATGAAATTGATCCGTGAACGTGCACCTTCAAAGTTCCTCGATGCGTTTGAATCGTTTGAGGAAGAACCGTTTGCAGCAGCAAGCATTGGACAGGTTCATCGAGGAGTCCTCAAAGATGGTAGTGAAGTCGTCGTGAAAATCATCAAGGCGGACTTTGAGAAATCGTTCCGAAAGGATGTAGCTCGTATGCGTCGATGGCTTCGCATTGGCTTATTCCTCAATCCTCGACTACGAAAAGTAGGCAATCCAGTAGGTTTGCTTCAACACGTGGAAGATTACACCCTTAGGGAACTTGATCTTCGTAACGAAATTCAAGGTTCTGAATTACTCCAATCCAAGGCCAAAGAAGTTGAACATCAATTCCCGATGCCTTTGTTGAAGTTTCCAAAGGTATGGCCTGAACTATCGAACCGTCACGTCCTCGTCATGGAGCACGTCAAAGCGCCAACGCTTGAATCACGATTATCGAATAAAGATCTCTCATGGGACGATTTGTTGCAGTTGTTCCGTATTCATGGTGCCTTCATGTTTGGTATCGGTACATTCCATGGTGACCTTCATCCAGGAAATGCAATGGTCGACGAAGATGGCATGTTCACATTCATTGATACTGGAGCTATTTCTCACGCTCCAGAAAAGGTCCGGTCTGCTCTGTTTGGGTTCTTCTATTATCTTGCAAAGGGAGAATTGGAAGAGGCGTTTGAAGCCATGCTAACGATGGCTGATACTCCTCCAACAGGTGATGCAAAAGCACGATACATGCGTGAAATGTATGAAGCATATGACGGGTTTGTTGGAAAATCAGTGAGTGAAGTAAGCCTTACTCAACAGATGATGAAAACGGTTCAAATTGCAGTTCTTGCTGGATGTCGCTTCGGTGAGGAGGCCTTCCCTATCATCCGTTCGTTGATGTACATGGACGGCATGGTTCTTCGAGGACATCCAGATGTTGATCTCATTTCTTCAATGGGACCTTATCTTGACGAGTTCGCCTCCATCGTGGAGTTACCATACAAATCGAATTCTAATAATTCAAAAAAATCGGAAAACGCGTTCTGGGAAGGGGATTTGAAGCCTACTAACTAGTGGCTCAAAACGCCGCTTTATAAGCCGCATCTCGTTAGTCAATTTATGACTAGTCAAGATGCTCCAACTGCCATCATCGTAGGCTCAGGACCTGGCGGTCTTGCCTCAGCGCTTCTTCTAGCCCACTCAGGTGTAAAGGTCACTGTATTAGAAAAGGCTGATGCAGTAGGTGGAAGGACTAGATTATTCGAGAAAGATGGATATACATTCGATCGAGGACCAACCTTCTTTCACTACCCAGAAGTGATCGAAGAAATTTTCCAAGCTATTGGACGAGACGCTCACAAAGAACTCGGATTGATGCCGTTAGACCCAATGTACCGCCTCGTTTTTGGTGCAGGAGGCCATATCGATGCAACAAGTAACCTTGACCAAATGACAGAACGCATTCGAGAACTCGCAGGTGACAAGAACGCTAACGGGTTCAACAGTTACGTGAAACAAAACCGCAAAAAGTTGAGCCTTTCCAAGAAATGTTTGCAGACTCCATGGAGTAGCCCCTTGGACGTCTTCTCAAAGCGCGCTATACGAGTGGCTTCTGTACTCAAGCCTTGGGCCAGTGTTGCTGGCGATCTCGGCAAGCATTTCGACGATGAGCGTATCAGACTTGCAATGTCCTTCCAAACAAAGTATCTCGGCATGAGTCCCTTCCATGCACCATCTTTGTTCACCATTCTTGCCTTCCTCGAGTATGAGCACGGTATTTTCCACGCCAAGGGTGGCTTAGGAAGTATCACGGCCCGTATGGGTGCAATTGCAGAAGAGATGGGCGTTGATATTCGCCTCAGCACTCCTGTAAAGTCTCTCATCTATGAGGGAAAAACCGTCACAGGTGTTCGCATTGATGGCGGAGAAGTGATGGCTGACAGAGTGGTTGTTAACGCTGATTTTGCTCACGCAATGACCACCCTCGTTCCAAACGAAAAGCGAAAGAAATGGTCCGACAAGAAACTGGAAAAGAAAGGATATTCGTGTTCCACATTCATGCTTTACCTTGGTGTTGACAAACAATACGATTTGCCACACCACCAAATCTATGCCTCCTCAGAATACGAAACCAACCTCAAGGACATAACGAATCATCGTTTGACTTGGGACGACCCTTCAGTCTACGTACAAAATGCTTCGATTACTGATGACTCTCTCGCTCCAGATGGACACTCTACCGTATACGTACTCGTGCCTGTGCCAAATCAACATGAAAGTATCGTTTGGGATGATATCAAAGCAGATTTTAGAGAACTTATTGTCAAACAACTCGCAAAGCTTGGCTACGATGATATTGCTGATCACATCGTTTCAGAGACGGTTATCACGCCCGACGACTGGGGTGCATCTGATATCTACCGTGGCGCAGTGTTTAATCTCACACATGATCTAAAGCAAATGCTTTGGCGCCGACCAAACAACCGATTTGAGGAAGCAAACAATCTCTACATCGTTGGTGGCGGCACTCATCCCGGCAGTGGCTTACCTACCATCTTTGAAAGCGCCCGTATCAGCAGTAAATTGGTGCTTGATGACCTTGGAATTGACCCTGATTGGAACGGTGTTGAAACCTGGTTTGAAGGAGTTCGACGTTCTCCTCGTGGACGCAAAGCCCAGCGAAGAGCGATGAAAGCAAAAGAAACTGGTAAACCGACCAACGCTTGAGGGAACTACGTGCGATTCGTTGCTCTCATGCTCATCTTGCTCTTGTCAGGATGCCTTGAGTCAACGGTTGAGGATGGGCGCGTATTCACCGTTGAAACACTCGATCGAAGCGAAGATTCTGGCCCTATTTATTCAATGAAAGACAATCTAAGTGAAGGCCCAGTACTGGTTCTATTCATCGGTGTGGGTTGTACAGGTTGCAAGGATTGGACCGATGACTTACGAGAACATCATGCGGATTGGATGGCTCAAGATCCTCCATTGCAAATCGTTTCAGTTGAACGATACCTTCAATTTGAAACAAAGGAAGACGTAGCTGAAGAATTCGGTTCTCCTGAAAGCAATCACTACACTCCATGGCCGATCGTTCTCCCAACTGATGATGATTCAATTCAACGAATAGAAGATCAGGCCAACCTTAGTCAATCGATTTTTGAATACTATGGACTTCCTGGAACTCCTGAGTTGTTCCTCATCGATCAAGACGGTGTAATTCGTTGGGAAAGCAGCACATATTATCCAAATGAGAACTCGATTCAAGAGATTGAAAATGAATACAATAAGGTGATTTGATGGTAGATACAATACTTCTCGTAGCATTCTTTACTGCAACATTTTGGGTTGGTCCTTTCTGGATGTTGATGCTTCTCCAACCCTATGCTGAACGGACGAAGAGATGGATGGAAGGTCCATGGTTTGTCCTTGGACCACTCATTGCTTACCTGATCGTCCTCGCCATGAACCTCGGTGCATTGAGCGACATGATTGGAGATGGTACGCTCAGCGGAATAGTCTCAGGACTCGCCGATGTACTCGGCACTGATGATGGTGCAGTACTCGCTTGGACTCACTTCGTCATTGGCGACATAATCGTCACGCGGTGGATATGGAGACGTAGTGTTGAGATGGAAATTAACAAAACACTTGCACAAGTCGCTATTCTGTTTGGCGTCATGCTCATGCCGGTTGGACTTGCTATCCATTTCATCTCAATACAAATGAACAAGGAACATAACACGCATTGATAACTGAAGAATTGGAGGACAGGATATGGACAAGATAGATTCTATCGAAGAAGCATTCCTTGAGTGTGAAGAAATCTGTCGCAATGCTTCATCTACGTTCTTCGCGAGTTTCTCAGCACTTTCTTATCAAAAGCGACGAGCTGTCCACGCAGTATATGCTCTATGCCGTTATCTTGACGATATTGCAGACGGGGATACACACCCATTTGTCCAAGAGACTGATGAATTGAACAGACTCGTTGATGAGCGTAATCAACTTCTCCAAAGCATCCATCAAACACCGATGAACAACTCAAATGAAGAACACAGATATCGTTTGATGGCCTTAGTTGATGTGAAAGAACGCCTAACTCGTTTGTTTGAAGGAGATGAAACTGCAACGCAAGGAGAAGCAATTTTCATTGCAATTAACGAGGTGTTCAAACAATTCCCTGTTCGACTAACTGACTTTGAGACAATCATCGAAGGAATGGAAGATGATCTGTTTGAAGTTCGACACAAAACGTGGGATGAAGTTCGTGCTTACTGCTACAAGGTTGCTTCAGCTGTCGGTCTTGTCCTTATCGAAATCTATGGATGTGAAGATGCTGGAGCACGTATCCACGCCATAGACATGGGCATTCAATTACAAATGATCAACATTCTACGCGATGTTTCCGAAGATTACCGCAGTGGTCGAATTTACCTCCCAATCGATGTATTGGGCGAATACAACATCGAAGTTTCTGAATTTAGCAATACGGAATTCGGAACCAATCAACGATGGAAATCCTTTGTTCAGGAATACATCAAAATTGTTCGCAGACACCAAGAATCTGCAAAACATTTGTTTGAATACCTTGATTCAAAGTCTCGATTACAACCTCAACTCATGTGTGAAGCATACGATGCAATCTTCCATGAAATTGTACGCCATTCAGGCGATGTATTCAGCAAGCGACCGAGTCTTTCCAAATGGAGAAAAATTCTTCTGGCTACCAAATTATCGATGCGTCGTCTACGAGCAAGATGGTCCTAATCGTTTAGCCGTTAAAGCAATGCATTCAAACCCTAATGGCCTTTCGACCAAACATGGACGAGGTATTACCAGTATCTGTCACTGTTCTTCTTCCTACACGAAATGAAGAGGAAGCACTCGCAGCAACCGTTGATGCTATTCCTCGAGGATGGTGTGATTCTCTTGAAATTATGATCGTTGATGGTTCATCGACCGATCGTACACGAGAAATCGCACTGGAGAAGGATGTACGAGTTCATCTAGAACCTCGGAAAGGTTACGGTCGTGCCTACCGCACTGGTTTTGTGGTCGCCTCGAACGACATTATCGTCACCATGGATGCGGATTGTACCTATCCAGCAGAAATAATCCCTGAATTGGTAAAACGCCTTCTTGATGAGAATCTTGACTTCATTACTTGCGATCGATTAAGTTTGGCCGAGGACGGCTCCATGTCGGGCCTCCACGGATTTGGAAACTGGCTTCTTTCGTTCAATGCTCGGCTGCTCTTTGGTTATGGTATCAAAGACTCGCAATCAGGTATGTGGGTATTCAGAAAATCTATTTTTGATAACCCAAAAATGCGTCCTACAAACGATGGAATGCCATTGTCGGAAGAAATCAAAATCCTTGCACGAAAACACCTTGGTCGAAAAAAGGCAATCGAAATCTCTGTCCCATATCGAACACGTGTTGGTGAAGCAGAGATCCACACATGGGGAGATGGTTGGAAGAACCTTCGATTCCTCTATGCAAAGCGGTTTGGCCTCGCACGCACCAAGACCGAATGGGGGCCACTCGAAGACAACCCTGACAGTTTGAATGGAACATTGCCTGAGCAATGATTATTCATACACTTTCATTGATGTAAGTCGCGGATCGATTGCAACACGCTGTTGTATCAATAATGCAAACGGTACAATGACCCATAATACAATCCAATAATATACAAATTCGGAGACATATTTCGGTGTTTCTGTCCCCATTTCACCACTTATTGAGATAAAGGATTCAGCATCAGGGCTTCCTGGCAATGGTGGTTCTGCCTCAACTGCACTACGATTTGCTGGGCGGATCATGCCAATATCGTATCCACTCGCTTCAAATTCCAACGAGAAACCATCCAATCCTATGCTTGATTCCTGAGAGAAATCGGCATGGGCGAGGAAGGCTATATTATCATCACTTCTCGAAAAATCCTGCGGGTTATCCACAATCGTTCCAAACCAAGACGCTGGTAAGACGACTAGAATGAGAATAATTACGGTTAACGCGTTCAAAATTGAGGCTAAAGATACAAATCTTCGGGCAGTTGTCAATAGAGGTTTACTCCATTGTTTCTTTAGATCAACACCGATAAGAACAATCAACAACGCAGATAACCCAATTCCAACATTGATCAATATGAACGTCCATGATTTTACTGAACTCGGTGATGGAGCAGCGAATGTCTCATTCATATTTTCCTCGTATTCCTCAACCTCTTGTTCAGAGAGGGCAGCTCGATCGTCTCGTTCGTCTTGCCAATGGCTTAACCTGAAAAATCCAAAGAATTCGACGCTTATATCGTCCTGTTCATTCTGCATATCGATGGTAGCGTTTGCAGCCACTCCTTCAAGCATAAGAGGGCCATCATCAACGGTCGCTGATAGTGTTCCAACAAACCAACTTTCTTCTTCAAGTGCCGATTTAATGGCAAGCAGAATAACGATTTGAGCAATAAGAGCAACACAGGCGATAATTCGCCAACGAGCAATGGGTTGTGGCCCTATGCCTTCGCTCATTATTCGTCCTTCGAACGGATTGATACAAACATTCCTGCAAGAGCAATCATTGCAAGGGTTGTAATTGGTGAAAGGAATGGAAGTAGGCCTGATACCTCCTCTTCTGTAATTTCCTCACCAGTTTCACCGTCCTCAACAGTTTCACCGTTCTCACCAGTGTTTGGCTCGTCTGGAAGTGTCTCAGGATCGACGCCATCGTTCACTGCATCAACCTCATAGGTATTGTGTTGTGTAACATCAACAAGGTCAGACAGATCCGTTTGATCTTCAATCTCTGCCGCTTCTTCAACTGCAGCAATTCCAGTGAAGTAAGTCACGGAAACGCCACGCTGTGGTGTACCGTATGCAGTACTTTCAGGACCGATCAAGGTGTACCATTGTGTACCACCAGGAGAGGCGACCAACTGGAATCCAACGAAGCGATCGGTATCGGTATCGTACAATGCGTAAATCATGCCATCTTCGTAAGCAATATCGAAATCGTCCTCAAAGCCCGACAAACGATTTTCGAGGTTCTGGCCAAATGACTCCATTGTGTTTTCAAGTGTAGACTCGCCAAGTGCTTCAACGATGGTTATCAAACGATCGCTTGGCTCAATATCTTGAGATACTGAGTCACATTCTTGCTCTGTTCCAACAACTTGGTTGTCGCTCATGCGTGTCACTTCAATGTCGATACAGTATTCGCCAAATCCATCAATTTCCGCATATTCGGTCGCATAAACTTCGTTTGAGCCATCGGTAACAGCATCTGAACCAGCATCAGAGGTGGTTCCTTCATCATCTGTTACTGTCCAAGAAATTTCGTAATTTTCGTCGTAATCCATTCCATAGACTTCGTAATCAAATTCCATTTCGGATTCACTTGCACCTTTCATCGACAGATAGATTTCGACATCGTCTGCTTTTTTGTATGTCTCATCTTCTCCATTTGCACAGTCATCATCACCGTCATTGACCCAGCTACCGTAGATTACTTCTCCATCATCACAAACAAACTCTTCATCGGAGTTATCACCACAGTCATCATAACCGTCTTCGACATAATCGTAAGGAATCTCATTCAAGTTTGCACAGATGAAATATTCTTCTTCACCTTCATCACCTTCTAGTATGTCATCAGCCCATGATCCAAAGGCTTCTTCGAAGTTTTCATTGTTTAGAAGAGCGTCAACGATTCCTGGATAATCTCCACTTCCAACTACAGAGTTTGCCCAAAGCATTGCCCACATAGCAGGGAACGGCATTGGCGTAGGTGATGCATAGGCTTGATGAACTTCGATAGCACTACCATCATCGATAGTAATCATTTGAGTTGGTTCATCGAGCAATCCCATAACACCGCCCATAAAGAAAAGTTCTACTTCACCATCATACATGTCGGTCACAGTATCTGAAATTGTGACGTCGAAGTCACCAGCAGGTAGACCAAACTCTTCGGTTGGAATACCGGTTAGTTCTAGAAGAACGGATGTTTCTGTCTCATAGTGAATGTTGTGATCTGCACATCCATCTCCAATGTCAATACTAGTGTACATTTCCCCATCATCATTGTATTCCATGTCTTCATTGACATATGGTTCATCCTCATAATCCATGTCGTCATTGCAATGCCATTGAAGTTGCTCACCAGCTTCAAGGTCGGCTTGTTCGGTGTACAGTGGTGATGCTTCATCCATTCGAACTTCAAGCAGTCCATTGTTGATATCAAACGATGTACCAATTGTGAAATCAATATCGAATGGCAGGGTTTCTCCATCACCCGAAAGTTCTCCACTGAATCCAATAGTGTATTCGATCATCGCTTCAATTTCCATTTCCATGTCCATGCCATGCAGACCCATGTCGGAATCAAAATATTCGGTGTAAACAACGTCAGCGTTGAACAACTGCTCGGAATCGTAACCGATTGTGAGATCAATTCCACCAAAAGAATCTGACCACTCAGAGTGGATTGCGAAGTCATCTAAAATACCATGGCGTACAGTCAATTCTGTAACTTTGGTAGAAAAGTCTGTTGGAGTTCCATCAACTGATAGTGTGGCCATAGGACCATCATATTGCTCAAACACGATGGTTGTCGTACCGGTTGTCACACTACCGATGAGGAGGTCAATTCCCGAATCATCACCAGCAGCCATCACTTCTTGAAAGACTTCTTGCAAGTCGATCCCAATCATTGAGGCAATATCGGTATTGAGGTTCGTATAATCATATTCTATCCCCCAAGCAATGGGTTCTGGTTCATCCGCAGCAACACTTGTTGGTAGAGTTGTGGCAATCAATAGGCTGGTTAGGAGGAGAGCGAGTGCTTTTCTCATGCTTTGAAAACGCAATACCATGGTATATTAGACTATGGATATTAGACTATGGGACAGTTAATCAGACGTTATCCCAGTCTAAATCCGGCTCTTCCTGTGAAACTTCTTCATCTTCATCCTGTTCTTCCATTCCATCCCCAAACACGCCCCATGAATCAATAATTTTCATCTCTTTAGCTGTTTTTCTTCGACGTTGGAGCGTTATGAGTAATGCGACGAGGATAACTATGGAAACGCTGCCAACTAGAACACCTGTCGACATAAATCCAGCGCCATCTGCTTCGATAACTTTGAGAGGCGTGTACAAGATATCAACACTTGCAGAATCCCCTTCTCCATCGGTTGCTATAACTTTGAAGCTCGGTTGGCCAACACCGGAAGGTTGGAATTCAAGGGATCCTTTCCAAACGCCATCACCGTCATCATCAGTGAGATTAAACGTCCATGTCTGTATGTTGTGAACGATATCGACTCGAACATCGTCCGTTGTTCCGTCAGCATCGATCAGTTGCACAGATACTTCGAGGGTGACACGTTCATCGGAGACAAATTCTGTTTGAGAGAGAAAGAGACTTGTTTGGACCAATTCAGGGAGACTGGAGCGAACCGTGAAGTTGATGTGTTGCTCGGATGATGCACCACGTGCATCTTGAACGTACAGAGATACATGATGTGAACCTGGTGCAAACACTTGCGTGAACGTGGATTGTGTGCTCAACACACTCGTTTGGACTCCTAGTTGATGTAATCTCCACTCACGAACGACGAGGTCATCATCAGCATCGCTCGATGCTCCTTCGAAAACAATAGCAACTCCTGGATCGATGGAATCAAGGTTCGTTGGTGTAACAATGGTTGCCACAGGATCGCTCGGAATAATCACCAATTCTATGGATTCAAATCGAGTCTTTCCTGTTTCATCGGCCAGTTCGATCTGAATGTCTTGAATTCCAGCATCGAGTTGAATCTCATGCACGAGCGATGTCGATACATCTGTGAGGATTGCAAGATAGGATGAAGAGGCATCATCAAAAGTCCGAACTGTCATTGTAAACGCATCATCATCATAGTCAACACTTTGTCGTGCATCAAAGACAATCAAATCACTCGAAGCGAATTGGCTACCATTTGCTGGAGAATCCAACACCAAGGCAGGGGCTGATTCAGCAATCTCAAGTGTCGTCGAAGCAGAAACGTTGGGATTGATGCCATCGCTGAGTGTGAGTGTGATCTGGTGTGTACCTGCTGAGAGCCGCGTTTCAAAGGTCAACCAATCCTCATCCTCTGGTGTCAATCGTCCATCGAGGTCACTTGACCAATCAATTTGCAAGAATTCTGAACCTGCTGCAGGTTCATTCTCTGAACAATGCCAAGTTCCATCGCTTGGGAATGTGAAACACGCAGAGTCGAAATCGCCACTTCCATTTGCGCTAAATGGTATCAAGACAGAAGAATCGAGATCCGAGAACATCTCCAGTTCCTCGATAACGGCTCTAGGAGCCGAATTGTCAACTGTGATCAATTCAGAAACAACCGACATTTGGCCACCATGATCCATTCGATCATCGGTGATTCGCAACTCAATTTGATGAACGCCGCGAGAGAGATGACCATTCCAAGATATGTTCTCAATACCTTGGCCAACCATGAGCGTGCCATCCACATTAGACCACCATTCAAACGAAACTGGATTGTTTTCAGGGTCGGCTGAACCGCTTCCATTGAAGAAAATAACATCCTCACTTGCAGTCCCATTGCGTTCAAGCGTGAAAGAAGCAGTAGGCATCTCATTGTACAACTTGACTTCAACAGTGTAGGTATCTGAATTCCCTACTTCATCAAATGCAATGACGTTCAAGAAGAACGATGCAGGTGGGTCGTCCGTATAATGGTCGAACGTGTAGGTTAACAACTCAGGACAGACATATTGATTGCCCCATCCAGTGCCTTGT